>ONVB01000357.1 GCA_900321145.1 uncultured Eubacteriales bacterium
GACAGGGACATGCTGCTTGCGGCAAGGGATGCGGTTAAGACTATCCCGATAGCTGACGCGGTTATGGACAGAATACTTGATATTATAATGGCTACACATGCAGAGAATAAATACATCAGAGAGGGCGTCAGCCCGAGAGCTGCGCAGGCTATCGTAAGAGGTGCAAGGGCAAGAGCCTTTATGGAGGGAAGATATAATGTTTCCTTCGAGGATGTGGAGTATGCGGCTTATCCGGCGTTACGCCACAGATTAGTCTTAAGTTTCGATGCGGTTTCAGATGGCATAACTGCGGATAATGTAATCAAGGAGATTATTTAACAACAGCGCCTCGCATAAACATACCCCGTTCGGGCGTAGCTGTCGAATACGCCCTCAGAGGTACATTTATGTTCGGCGCCGAGGTATATCATTTTTGATAATCAATGCACGCAGTTATTAATCTTGGAGACCGATACTTTATGATAGACAGAAGTTACTTTGAAAAAATTGGCAGGCTGAGGCTTGCGGTACATAAGAAGAGCAGCTCGGTGATGCAGGGTGCGAGGAAGTCGGCGGCGAAGGGTTCGTCTGCGGAGTTCTCTGATTTTAGGGAATATATGCAGGGGGACGATATCAGACGTATTGACTGGAATGCCTACGGCAGGACGGAGAGACTCTTCGTAAAAGAATATGTGGAAGAGAGGGAGAGTAATATAAATATTCTCCTTGATACGAGTGCGTCCATGGACTTCGGCGAGCCTTCCAAGAGTGAGCTTGCAGGGGAGATTGCTGCGGCTCTCGGATATATAGGTCTTTCGGGTAATGATCATGTTTACATATACGACAGTCAGAGGGTAGACAGGCCGCTCAGTATCTCCGGGGGCGTTAAGGGCTTCAGGAGAGTGAGGGATTTCCTTGAGACCAGGAGCTTTGAAGGAAGCACCGACATCTACGCCACGGTCAGGAAGATGAAGCTGAGAGGCTCGGGGATCACGATCATTATTTCCGACTTCTGGGATGAGGCTTTTGTCACGGACGAGAAGAGGGAAGAAAACCTGGAAAGGCTCTTCAAATATCTCGAGTACACCAAGCAGCAGGTTATACTCATCCACACGCTTGATCCTTCCGAGAAGGATCCGACTCTTGAGGGTACGCACAATCTGATCGATATGGAGGACGAGGCGAGCCGCATCAGGGTTACGATGGATGCGAAGACGGTTGATGATTACAGAGGCGCTTTTGTGGAATTCTGCAGGAATATAGAGAAGAAGGCTAAGAAATACCATGCATTTTACAGATGTACCTACACTGATGAGAGCATGGACAGAATAGTTTTTGAGGATTTGAGAGAAATATATGATATTTAGTACATTACTGCCTGTGGCACTGTTTATCTTTGTGCCGTTCATCATAATTTTATATTTCTTACGTCCGAGGGGAAAGGATACGAAGATATCTTCAAATCTCCTCTGGAAGCAGCTTTTTGAGAAGACTACGAGCAGGACTACGAGGTCGCGTTTTGTTAGGGATATACTCCTTGTTTTACAGCTCCTTATAGTCGTGCTTCTTATCTTTGCGCTTATGGCGCCGCATATCAGAACGAAGAGCAGAACAGAGACAAATATACTCATGCTCATCGATACAAGTGCCGGCATGCAGCATACCGAAGGACAGAAAACACGTCTGGAAAAAGCTCTTGAGGATGCTGTCGGAATGGTTGAGGATGCAGGAGAGACAAGCTTTACGATCCTTACCAGCGGCGGAACTACAGATATCAAAATATCAAACTCACGAGACAAGGACAAGGTCAAGAAGGTGCTTGAGGCAATCGAGTGCACCGATGAAGAGGGGAGCCTGTCAAGCGCTTATGACATAGTCAGAACCATGCAGGAGGGCAGCGGTGATGAGCTTCTTCATGTGATTATTTTCACCGATGGAAGCGGTGCGGAAACCGTTGATGAATATACTGTAAAGCTTGATGCAGAGGTAAGAACCTATGGCGGCGGTTCAGAAAACATAGCAGCCGGCAGCCTGACCTTCTCTTCTGCAGGAACAAGCCCTGAGGGCAAGGAGCTTTATAGCTTTGCTTCAAGAATAACGAATTTCGGTAACAGCGAGGCTTCCTTTGAGGTGACTCTCTACGATGAAGACGGATCCGTTCTCGGCATCAAGAGCTTAAGCGCAGATGCAGGTCTTTCGGCAACTGCGATCTTCACCGATGTTGAGTGGAAGGGTATGAGCGCCAGGGTTGAAGTGAGCGGCGTATC
>ONVB01000034.1 GCA_900321145.1 uncultured Eubacteriales bacterium
ACGCTCTCAAGCTCATTTACTATCTCCTCCACAGTGAGGTTCATCTGCGCAAGCTTATGAGCTATCAATACGAGGATACCCGTCGCAGATGATATGCATGCCGAATTTATAACCGTTACGTTGTCAAAGGATTTGGCCGCTTCCGAGGCTATCTTATAATCCTCACTCATGGAAGACGTGATAGCGATATGAATTAGATGATGCGCACGCTTTAAGCCCGCGGCAAAAAATGCCGTATACTCCGACTCATCCGGCGGTGCGGACTCTGCATCCCTGCCGTCGTTCAAGTACCTTATCATCTCATCCGAACCTATCTGAACTCCATCCTTGAACACACCTTCCCCGGTCTTGATCTTAAAGGGAATAATGGGTATGTTCAGTTTCCTGATCACTCTGTCGGGAAGGTCACACATACTCGTAGAGGTAATTATCACGGAGGTCTTTCCCGAGTATCCCTCGGATGTATTGATGCCTGCCTTATTGTTCATCATCTTGTTGCTGTTGACATTCAGCTTATCCTTGGAAATATGCTTCATCAACGCAGCTTCTAAAGCCTCTCCGGATATGGGTTTTACCATATATCCGTCAAAGCCTGCCCTGTTATACAGCTCACGGTTACTGCTTCCTGCATTTGCTGTGAGTACCACAACCGGCGTTGTACGGTTCAAGCCTCCTACCTGCGCCCTCAGTCTCTCCATGCACTCGATTCCATCCATCTCGGGCATCAGGTGATCCATAAGAATAACATCATAACGGTTCATAAGAGCCAGCTCCAATGCTTCTTTTCCGCTTAATGCGTTGTCGATCACCATCTCGGTGTCGACAAGAAGCTTGCTCTCTACATCTAAGTTCATCTCATTATCATCAACGATAAGTATCCTTGCTTCGGGTGCACGGAAGCTACACTCATACCTCGTTCTGCCGGCTGTTGTCTGATTGATAACGTTCAGGTTTCCTATCTCTGTTTCATCCGCGATACCCTGAAGCAAAACAACAGTAAATGTCGTGCCCTCTCCGTATACACTGTTTACCGTGATCGTACCGCCCATAAGCTCCACTAACTGTTTTACTATAGACAGTCCGAGACCCGTTCCCTCAATATGTCTGTTTCTTTCCTCATCCACACGCTTAAATGCGTCAAAAAGATAAGGAATAGACTCTTTCGTTATACCGATACCTGTATCGGTTACCGATATGCTGAGTTCTGTCTTATCATCGGCCTTACGCTCACTTTCAACACTCAGCTCGATAGAGCCATCCGCAGTATACTTTACGGCGTTGTTTAAAAGATTGATGATAACCTGCTTTATCCTTATCTCATCGCCATACAGGCTCGAAGGTACTTTCGGATCCACATGCACATTAAACTCAAGTCCCTTTTCCTCCGCCCTGATCCAGATCATGTTCACTATCTCCGACAGCATGCTTCCGACATTGTAGTCGACAGGTATGATCTCCATATTTCCGGCTTCCATCTTGGAGAAGTCGAGGATATCGTTGATCAGCGCAAGAAGCATCTTACCCGACCCCTGTATCCCTACCGCATCCCTTACCACCTCGTCCGTGGTGTTCTTATCTCGCAGGATCAGTTCATTTAATCCGAGGATGGAATTGATCGGCGTTCTGATCTCATGGCTCATGCTCGAGAAGAAACGATTCTGCGACCTTGTCAGCTCCTCAGCAAGCTCTGCCGCTTTCCTCGCACGTTCGTTTTCCTCCCTGAAGAACCGGTTCTGAAGCCAGGTCATCAAAAAGCAGATACTGCCCACAAAAACAAGTGAGATATAAGAATCCACATGGAACATCTCCGATGTGTGGTCGTTCACCAGCTCCGGATAAAAATAATCCAAAAGATAAAAAGCAAACGCAAGCAGGAATATCATAACAAGCATCACCCTGCGCCAGTTGCCCGTAAGAATAAGACCGGCATAAGCAAAAGCAAAAATGATCCACAGCACTCCGCCGCCTTTAAGTCCGCCTCCGAAGAAGAAAAGCAACGGAAGAACCATGAATACAACGGCAATAACCGTGATCCTGATCACAACCGGAATGCAGTTCTTTTTTGCCCCGATATAAGCAAACAGCGGAACCATGATGCTCGTAACGATCAACGCCGCTATCTCTATCGGATGCTCTCCCGTTATCACATCGATGATCAGCGCAATGATAACCAAGGGCTCGGATATCAAAGAAAGTGCAAGATACAGTCTCTGATCCAGTTCCCTGTCCTGATTATTTATCTCGTCCGATATATGTTTGACAAAGCCTAATCTCATGCTCACACCTCTAATCCTGTTCAACCCCTGCTGCGAGCTTCGGAAGCGCCTTCAGCATAACCCTCTCAAAGTCCGGTATGGAAAGCGGCTTGGCCAGGAAGCCGTCAAATCCTTCTTTCACGAACATCTCTCTTGCACCGGATACGGCATTTGCCGTAAGCATGATCATGATAGTGGGATTATGTCTTTCCATGGCTATTGACTTAATATGCTTCATCGTCTCTACGCCGTCCATCTCCGGCATCATATGATCCATGAATACAACATCATAATCGCCTTCGCGATACTTGGCGATTCCCTCTTTTCCGCTGCCGGCGGTATCTACGATCATCTCGTAATCCCTGAAAATCCCTGACGCAACCACTAAGTTCATAGGTTCATCATCAACCACAAGTGCTTTTATTCCCTTAAATGACGGGCGCTCGCTTTCATCAGCTACAGCCATATCCCTCGCATTGTGTCCTTCATTCAGCACTCTGATAACCGGATATGCGTAAAGAGGCTTCGGCATCACGAGCACATTACTGCCCGGATTCGGTTTGAAACCGTCGGATGCCGAAACAACAACCACTATATCTCCCTTACTCATCTCATCGAAGTACTCCGGATTATCGGTATACTCCTCTTCTCCCATGAATATAAAGGATATGTTCTTTCTCTCCTTTAAGCGTTCTATCTCGTTCACTGTCTGAGTCGGGTACAAGGGCAGGCGCATCCCCGTCGCAAGATTTGTAGCCATGGAGCGATAGAAATCCCTGACTCTCGGCACCTTGTACTTATCCGAGCGCACATGGAAGAGGATATCTCCGTATATATCATGCGAAAGCGCGATACAGCGCTTCGGGTCGGTCACCTTCTGGGGGATGGTCACGCGAACCGTGGTTCCGACATGTCTCTCGCTCTCAATCTTGACAAAGCCACCCATCCTGTGTGCAAATCCGTATACTATATAAAGTCCCAGGCCTATACCGCCCGTGCTTCGTGTTCTCTTTTTGTTAACCTGGAACATGCCCTCGGAGACAGCCGAAAGTGCTTTTCTGTCCATCCCTATTCCCGTGTCTGTCATCTCAATACACAGGTTCACGCCGTAATCGGTATTCTCCGCATACATCTTCACATATATTCCGCCCTGTCTGGTGAACTTGACTGCGTTCTCGAGCAGATGACGGAATATCTTATGGAGTTTTTTCACATCTCCTCTCATCCCGATCGGTACAGCGGGATCGAGATCCACTATAAGCTCAAGATCTTTTTCGTTGTCGATCAGACGAAAGCTCATAACCACATCATTTATCAGAGATGTGCTCATATACTCCTCATCCTCAAGGATAACCTTTTTCCTTCTGCACTCCGTGAAGTCCTGTATATCCTCTATCTGATAAGCCAGACGAATACCTGCTTCCTTGATTGAAAGAGCCTCTTTGTTCTCGTTACGCTTGATCATGATCTCCGATATGCCGTTTACAACATTTACGGGAGTTCTCAACTCGTGGGAAATGTTCGTCAAGAAATCCTCCATATCGGAATCCGCGCGCTCTGCCAGCTTTTCCCGGTCCGCCTTAGCCTGCCTTGTCTCCATGCGCTCTCTTACCGATTTCATGCATGCGATATATACGAGGACGACAATGGCTATGTGAAGCGCTATCCTTGAAACTGTGAGCTTGTCAAACACAAACTCACTGTTTTTTACAGCCAGTCCGATCTGAAGAGACAAAAGGACCAGGAATTCACACAGGAACAGATTCATCATATACGAACTCTCAAGGAGTGAAAACCCGACCATAGCAAGAATCGTCACCAGAGCCACATCGAAAAAGCTGGTTTCGTGAACCCCGTGAAACAATACCGCAAAAAGCGCAAAAATAAGATAGCTGAGTTTTCGTATCCTGTAGTCGATCACCCCTGACAGATATACAAACCACAGGTAAACGGTCGCCACAAACAGTATAGGCGGAACCCAGAATTCCCATCCCATAAGATAGCTTTCACCGATCAGGCCCAAAGATGCCCCCGATAAAAGCATCATTATATATCTTTCATTGCTTGTTCTGTTCATATCAATCGTAAGACAAAGCTGCGTCCTTTTGCCCTATC
>ONVB01000221.1 GCA_900321145.1 uncultured Eubacteriales bacterium
CAGTGCCCCGAAAACAATTATCCCAGGCATAAGTGAGACCTTAGCGAACGAATGTGAGCTTAGTTCGAACTTATGCAAAGCTCTGAGCCAGATATTTCTATACGCTGAATTGCCGTCACCATATTAGGGAGTGATTATATGAATTTTACGCATTTACATGTACATACCGAATACAGTCTTCTTGATGGCTCTGCCAAGATTCCCGAGCTTGTGCGCCGTGCGAAGGATCTGGGGATGAGATCGCTGGCCATCACCGATCACGGTGTCATGTATGGTGTTATAGACTTCTATAAGGCCTGTAAGAAGGAGGGTATCAAGCCGATCATCGGATGTGAGGTTTACGTCGCACCGGGTTCGCGCTTTGATAAGGACATAACAAAGGGAGAGGGAAGGTATTATCACCTTGTTCTCCTTGCAAAGAACGATAAGGGCTACAGCAACCTGTCGAAGATAGTCACACGAGGCTTTACCGAGGGCTATTATTATAAGCCGCGTGTGGATATGGAGGTTCTGGAGGAGTTTCACGAGGGAGTGATAGCGCTCTCTGCATGTCTTGCAGGTGAGGTTGCGGTCAACTTAAGACAGAATGATTATGAAGGTGCGAAGGCGGCGGCCTTAAGGCACCTTGAGATATTCGGTGAGGGCAACTACTATCTCGAGCTTCAGGATCACGGGCTTGATGCGCAGAAGGTTGTGAATGCCGGCATCATGCGCCTGCACAAGGAGACGGGAATTCCTCTTGTGGCAACAAATGATTCGCATTATATAACCGCCGCGGACGCCGAGGCACATGATATTCTTCTTTGCATACAGACCGGTAAGCATGTGGCGGATACGGACAGGATGCGCTATGAGGGCGGGCAGTATTATCTAAAGTCTGCGGATGAGATGGCGGCTCTCTTCCCGTACGCTCGTGAAGCCATCGAGAATACAAACAGGATAGCTGATATGTGTGATGTCAATATAGTGTTCGGAGAGCAGAAGGTACCGGAGTTCCCTGTTCCCGAGGGCTATGACGCATACTCATACTTGAAGGAGCTCTGTGAAAGCGGACTTCGCGAGAGGTATGAGGTCATAACGGATGAACTGAGAGAGAGGCTGTCATACGAGCTTTCTACCATAAGGGATATGGGCTTCGTGGATTATTTCCTTATAGTGTGGGACTACATCCGCTATGCAAAGGAAAACGGTATAGCGGTAGGACCGGGACGAGGTTCGGCAGCCGGAAGCCTGGTATCGTACTGCCTGAGGATAACGGACATAGATCCGATAAGGTACAGCCTTATATTTGAACGCTTCCTTAACCCTGAGCGTGTCAGCATGCCGGATATAGACGTTGACTTCGAGCCGGAGGGAAGGCAGAAGGTCATAGATTATGTGACGGAAAAGTATGGCCGGGAGAAGGTGGTACAGATAGTCACTTTCGGAACCATGGGCGCAAAGCTTGTGGTAAGGGATGTGGGGCGTGTTATGGATCTGCCTTACAGCCTGTGCGACAGGGTTGCGAAGGCCATACCGAACGAGCTTAATATGACCATACCGCTTGCTCTTGCCACCAACAAGGAGTTCAAGGAGCTTTATTCGAGTGACGAGACTATAAAGAAGCTGGTGGATATGGCTATCAAGCTCGAGGGGCTTCCGCGACATGTATCGATACATGCGGCGGGCATAGTAATAGGCAGGGAACCCATAGAGGAGTATGTTCCTCTCTCGAGAGGTTCCGATCCCAACATCACTACCCAGTACGAGAAGACTACGGTAGAGGAGCTGGGTTTACTCAAGATGGACTTCCTTGGCTTGAGAAACCTGACTATCATAACAGACGCATTGAAGATGATAGAGGAGAGCCACGGGGTAAAGGTTGATATAGATCACTTGGATTTTGATGACAAGGCGGTTTATGAGATGATCTCCGCAGGCAGGACCGAGGGCATATTCCAGCTTGAGAGTGCGGGTATGACGAGCTTTATGAAGGAGCTTAAGCCTGCGAACATAGAGGATGTCATAGCGGGCATATCACTTTACAGACCGGGTCCTATGGACTTTATCCCGAATTATATAAAGGGAAAGGAAAATCCCGATTCTGTCACCTATGATGTGCCGCAGCTTGAGAAGATACTTTCTCCCACCTATGGCTGCATAGTCTATCAGGAGCAGGTCATGCAGATAGTTATGGACCTGGCGGGATACAGCATGGGCAGGGCGGATCTTGTGCGCCGCGCTATGTCCAAGAAGAAGGACGAGGTCATGCAGAAGGAGAGGCATAACTTTGTCTACGGCAACAAGGAGGAACATGTTCCGGGCTGTATCGCAAACGGCATAAGTGAGGAGAAAGCAAACAAGATATTCGACGAGATGATCGACTTCGCAAAGTATGCTTTCAACAAGTCCCACGCCGCCTGCTATGCGGTTGTCGCCTACCAGACAGCTTATCTGAAGTGCCACTATCCGGTAGAGTATATGGCGGCACTTATCTCGTCCGTTATGGACAGACCTGACAAGGTTTCGGCCTATATAGCAAGCTTAAAGCGTATGGGTATCAAGCTTCTTCCTCCCGACGTGAACAGCGGCAAGGGTGTATTCTCGGTAGCCGGAAATGATATAAGATACGGACTTACCGCCATAAAGAGTGTGGGCGACGGAGTAACCGATGAGATCCTTAAGGAGAGGGAGGCCAACGGTCCGTTTAAGAGCCTTTCCGACTTCTGTGTGAGAATGTCTAACAAGGAAGCCAACAAGAGGACCATAGAGAGCTTTATCTGCGCCGGTGCATTTGACTGCTTCGGACAGAACAGAAGACAGATGATGCTGGCTTATCCGCTGATTTTGGAAGATGCCCAGAAGATAAAGAAGAACACGATGAGCGGTCAGTTTTCACTCATGGATTTCATGGGTGAGGAGGACAGGAAGCAGTTTGATGTAAGTTACCCGGATGTTGAGGAGTACGAGAAGAAGGATCTTTTAAGACTCGAGAAGGAAATGATCGGCATATATATAAGCGGTCATCCCCTGGATGATTATGTCGACACCTTATCCGAGATAACTACGGCAAATGCGGTTGATTTCAAGCCGGATGAGGACACCGGCGGCTTTGACGTTATGGACAGGGTGAATTATACAGTGGGCGGAATGATAGAAGCCATCACCATTAAGACCACGAGAAACGGTGACACCATGGCCTTTGTTACCTTGGAGGATCTGACAGGACAGGTCGAGATAGTCGTGTTCCCGCGGGACTATATGAGGTACAGGGAGTATCTCATCAAGGATAACAAGGTTGTAGTTACAGGAAATGCTTCGTGTGCCGAGGATGAGGCCAAGCTTTTATGCTCACAGATAAGGACGCTCGATGAGGCAAAGACCGAGATGGAAGAGCTTAAAATGAAGCTCTATGTGCGCTTTTATTCCATGGAAGAGTATCTTTCGGCGGTAAAGGAGCTCGAAGATATGCTGAAGAGCTCACCGGGAAAGAGCATATGCTTTGTTGTTGTGAAGCCTAAGGGTGGCGAGGAGAAGAGAAAGCGTATGCCCGATAAGCTCAAGGTTAAGATCGATGATGCTTTTGTGGAGAAGGTAAGGGCGCGTTTCGGCTCCGAGAATGTGTTCGTTACGGGGAAAGCGTAAAGCGGTTTATGAAAAAAGAATCCTATATCTTGGAAAGGTTAGTATGAGTACTTATATTTCTTCAAAGGACAATGACAGATTAAAGCTTATCAGAAAGCTTTTAAAGAGCTCTTCTGAGCGAAAGAACGAGGGACTTTTCGTGGTTGAAGGACAGCGCCTTTGTGCGGAGATTCCCGAAGAATTGATACATTCCGTTTATATGTCCGAGGACTATTGTGAACGTATTGGTTTACATATTTCGGCGCCGGAAGACAGAATATTTATCGTAAAAAATGAGATATTTAGGGCTGTTTCTGATACAATTTCGCCGCAGGGAATACTTGTTATAGTTCACATAAAGTGTTATAATCAAAATGATTTTTTGGTAGACGCCGTTCGTGATAAGACACCGTTTATCCTTGCGGCAGACAGGCTTCAGGATCCCGGAAACATGGGTACCCTGATAAGGACTGCAGAGGCTGCCGGTGCAACCGGTGTTTTGATCGGTGAAGGTTCGTGTGATCTGTATAGCCCAAAGGTTGTGAGATCGACTATGGGCTCTATCTTCAGGGTTCCTGTGTTAAGGACAGATTCTCTTGGATCAGTGATAGACAGTTTGAAGGAATACGGAGTTGTTTTCTACGGAGCTCACCTCAAGGGGGAGAGTTTCTATGAACATGATTACACAAAAGCCTGCGGCTTCCTTATAGGAAACGAGGGCAACGGTCTGTCCGATGAAATATCGGAGAAGGCCGACAAGCTTTTGAGGATCCCTATGGAGGGGCAGGTAGAGTCCCTGAATGCCGCAGTTTCAACCGCTGTAATATCCTATGAGGTTTTGAGACAGAGGATGCGTATGCCGAAAAGTTAGAGAACTTTAGCGGGGGAAGTATAGATGAACAGCGATGTCATCGCGAATAACAAGGCCGAACTTGCGGGAACCGTGATCAGACCGTTTACAATAAGTCACGAGTTGTATGGAGAAAAGTTTTATACAACCGAGGTTAAAGCAAAGAGGCTTTCTGACTCGGAGGATATAATTCCGGTAATTGTGTCAGAGCGACTTATAGATGTTGAATATGATTATACAGGAAGCTATGTGCATATAGAAGGGCAGTTCAGATCCTATAACGAGAAGCACGGAGTTCGCACGAAGCTTGTGCTCATGCTTATGGCTAAGAAGATAGAGATGGTCGAGGGTGAAGAGATGGTGAATACCATCTTTCTTGACGGTTTTGTATGTAAGAAGCCGGTCTATCGGGTAACACCTCTTGGCAAGGAGATTTCGGATGTTCTGCTTGCGGTAAACAGGACGCACGGCAAGTCGGACTATATCCCGTGTGTGTGCTGGGGAAGCAACGCCAAGATGGCCGGAGACTTCGAGGTCGGAGACAGGATTGCCATAAACGGCCGCATGCAGAGCCGTGTATATGAAAAGAAGATTGAGGACGGTACCGTAGAGAACCATGTGGCATACGAGGTGTCCGTAGGCAAGTTAAAGAAGGTCGAGCAGGATTAGCTTTCCTGCTCGATTTTTTTGTTGACAGCGTGCGTGCATAGTGGTATAGTCGTCTCTAATATGGTAGAGGCGCGGGAAGTATAAGTAGCGTGCAGGAGTTCCGGAGCGTTTGGACTGCAGGTGAAAGGATTACCGCCGAAGGGATGTGCTCCCCGGAGAGTATGTTGCCTGGGCATACGGTGAATAATCGTATGACTGTCAGCCGGGTGCTGGAGTGCTACTTTTAAGATATTTCTAATATTTTTATATCTTAGAATTCATGTCCGGCACTTATAACATTAAGTGTCGATTTTTTATGCGTACGCCCGCGTAATGTGATCAGTCACTTCGTGACACGCGGACAGCGCGGTGAGTAGGGTTTGATTGCATCTTCCCTACTCGATTGTACACGCCCGTGCGGGCGAAAGAAAGGAGATTAATATGGCTATTTTCAAAGGATCAGGAGTTGCAATCGTTACACCGTTCAAGGAGGACGGCTCAGTTGATTATGAGAAATTCGCAGAGGTTATCGAGTATCAGATAGCAGGAGGCACAGACTGCATCATCGTATGCGGAACCACAGGAGAGGCTTCTACACTTACACATGAGGAACACCTTGACTGTATCAGGTTCTGTGTGGAGAAGGTCAATCACAGGATACCTGTTGTCGCAGGTACGGGTTCAAACTGCACCGAGACAGCCATCTACCTCTCACAGGAGGCGGAAAAGTACGGAGTAGACGGTCTTCTTGTAGTGACACCTTACTACAACAAGGCTACACAGAAGGGACTTATCAAGCATTTCACGGCAGTTGCTAATTCAGTTAAGACTCCTATCATTCTCTACAACGTACCCGGTCGTACAGGCTGTAACATCCAGCCGGAGACCGCGGTTTATCTTGCAAAGAACGTGGAGAACATAGTAGGTATCAAGGAGGCAAGCGGCAATATAAGTCAGGTGGTTAAGCTCATGAGCTTGGCTGAGGGCTGCATAGATCTTTATTCGGGAAATGACGATCAGGTTGTACCGCTTCTTTCCTTGGGCGGTATCGGAGTTATCTCCGTTCTTGCAAATGTTGCACCAAAGGAGACACATGACATGGTAGCAAGCTTCCTTGAGGGAGATGTTGCTAAGTCAAGAGAGATACAGCTTAAGGCTATTCCGCTTTGCAATGCACTTTTCTGCGAGGTTAATCCGATCCCCGTTAAGAAGGGCGTTGAGCTTATGGGACTTTGCGGCGGTACCTTGAGAATGCCGATGACCGAGATGGAACCCGAGAATGCCGAGAAGCTTAAGAAGGCTATGGCAGATTTCGGGGTTAAGCTCGCGTAGTGTCATTCTGAGCGAAGCAGTGTCATTCTGAGCGAAGCGAAGAATCTTTAATTTGGAGGATATATAATGATAAGAGCAATAATGCACGGCGCAAACGGCAAGATGGGACAGGTCATCACCGGTATAGCCCGTGAGGATAATGATATAGAGATAGTAGCCGG
>ONVB01000143.1 GCA_900321145.1 uncultured Eubacteriales bacterium
CATCCGCCGAGGTTTTCCCAGGTATCCGTGCGAAGCCTGCAGAGCAAAGCCATCTTTCCGTATTTTTTGAATTCCGAAAGAGCTGTATGCTTATCGAAATCCCATTTGAATCTTCCCCCGTCTATTATGATCCCGCCGATAGAGTTGCCGGTTCCGTTAATATATTTTGAGGTTGAGTGAATAACTATATCAGCCCCAAGCTTAAGAGGTCTGGCTATATAAGGCGTAGCCGTTGTCGAATCGACGATAAGCGGTATACCGGCTTCATGTGCCGCTTCGGACACTTCGGATATGTTCAACACCGTCAGCGAAGGATTGCTTATCAGCTCGCCGAAGACAACCCTTGTCCTGTCTGTTATAAGCTCTTTTAAGCTGTCCTTTGTCAGTTTATCCGCAAATACCGTATGTATTCCGAGCTTTTCAAGGTCGCGAAGCAGATCTATGGTTCCACCGTACAGACCGCTTCCCGCTATTATCTCATCTCCGCTCTCACAGACCGAGAGAAGTGCCGCGGTTATCGCTGCCATACCACTGCTGCAGCATACCGCACCAGCACCGCCCTCAAGCTCATTTATCTTTGTTTCAAGAGCAGCTATGGTCGGATTACCGATCCTTGTGTAGGCATATCCCATACTCTTATGGGCAAATACCTTCTCAAGCTCCTCCATGGTTTCATACTGAAATGCCGTCACCTGAGATATAGGCGGCAGCAGCTCTCTCTGGCCGTAGCCTGATGATGTTTTTCCGTGTAAAAGCTTTGTATCAAAGCCGTTTGTTTTATCCATTTTCCGTTCTTACCTCAGATCACATACATATCCCAGCCGTCGGGTGCGTTTCCCTTGCACTCTTCAACGAACTTGTCAAGTGTCAGGCTTTCAGTGTATTTCTTCAGCTGGAAATTGATCTTTCCCCAAAAACAATCATTTATTACCGGTCCCAATCCGTCCTCTATACCCTCGTCATCCATCTCTGCAAGAATGCTGTTGTCAAGAGCATCGAGTACATCCGACAGCTTGATCTCTTCAAGCGCCCGCGAAAGGATATATCCGCCTTTGAGGCCTTTTCGTGCCTTTATAAAGCCTGCCTGCCTCAGCAATAACAGGATATGCTCAAGGTATTTATGCGAGATATTCTGCCGGGCTGCTATATCCGGTGCCGATACACTCAGACCGTTTTCGCAGTATATAGCAATATCCGTCAACGCTATAAGACCGTATTCAACTCTGGTTGACACTTTCATTGTAATTCCTCCCCGGGATTCAAGATCACTTGTTACTTCATACTTAATTAAAACATGCGGCAACTATACCACCATTCGCCTACTATGTCAATAGGTGTTATAGCAAAAAAAGAAACCCTTTTACGAAAGGGCTTCCTGTAAGGATTTTTTTAGTTTTTTTCTTGTTATCTCAACCAGGCCGAGCCCCGTCATATCAACATAGGTTGCGGGAACCCTGTCCTTTGATAATTCGTATTTCAGACAGTTTATCAGCTGTTCGTTATGATTCCTGTCCTTCATACTTATAAAGTCAACGATTATCATGCCCGTCAGGTTGCGCAGCCTAAGCTGCCTGCACACCTCAACCGCCGCTTCAAGATTAACCTTGAGGATAAAGTCTTCACGTTCGCTCGCTCTTATATCTTTTCCGCTGTTTACATCTATGGCGTACAAGGCCTCGGTTCTCTCTATCACCAGAAAACCTCCGGACTTAAGATAAGCCCTTTTACCGAGCAGTCTTTCCATAAGAGTGTTCAGATTATAGAACGAAAGCAGACTCATGTTGTCATCCGTATACAGGCTCACATTGTCAAGAGGTATAAGCTCATCATATACTTCTTTTATATCGGTTACAACCTTAAGATCTCTTTTGCTCTTTAAATCCAAAACACTATTATATACAGCCGACTCAACTTTGTAAATACACGAATGCGCTTTTGAATACCCGCTTTGATGAATTATGCCTTCAAGCTCCGTGATCCCTTTGTTTAACTCATCCGAAAGCTCCGATTCCGACAGCTTCCCGGCCGAGGTCCGGATTATGCCGCCGTATTTTTTTTCGCCGAGCGCCCTTTTAAAGCACTCCTTCAACGCATTTCTTTTTTCTTCACTCTCAATCTTTTTGGATACTCCGACTCTTCTGTCGGTCGATATTACGGCATACGGTGTCGTGACAGAAAGAATGGTAGTCGCCACAGCCTTTTTCTTCATATATGAGTCTTTAACTATCTGCACGGTTATAAGCTCACCCTTTTTCGGAGACTTTGAAAACTCCCCGAGATCGACATAAACCGTAACATCCTTTGAGATATCTGCAAAGACGGCACCTATACCTTCCACTATATTGGTTACAACGGCAACATAGATATTTCCGACAAAAGACTCGTCCTCATATACATCTATATCCGCGACCTTTCCGTCCTCGATCAGAAAAGAAAGAAGTCTGCCCTTATATTCGGTTATAGCAAAAATATCCGTCATCCTCAGAATCTCTCTCCCGAAAGCTTAAGTGATTCAAGCCCCTTAACTCCATCCATATAAGTATCTATCCTGTGTATCCTCTCACAGCCGGTCTCATAGTTCACCTGCAAATAAGTCCCAAGCCCTGAAAGCACGGCCTCGGGCTTAAGATTGTTCATGCTTCCGGCCGAGAGCAGCATATAGAGTCCTTCCGGCTGTTCAAGCGGAGTCTCTATATCGATCCTGTCATTTACAATGCTAAGCTTATCGTCGGGCCGTAACATCCATTTCCTTATATCGCCCGTCCTTGTGTCACACACTCCGAGACCGTATATATACGGTCTTATGTCCTCTTTCTTTTCACCGGATTTGGTTTTCTTCAATGCAGTCAGGGAATCGGGCAGCTCAAAGCTTTTTGCAATCAGGGCGCTTACGGCTTTGCAGCTGCTCTGCGGATTATCGTATACTATATAATCCGAGGCAGATACCAAAGCCATGGACGGCTTTGCCTTATCCTCAAGCTTTATTATATCAAGAACTCTCACCCAATCCGGCATAACAGCATTTATGCTCTTCATCATGTCTACGGTGTTAGTCACAGAATTGAATTCACCGTCGAAGTACTCACCCTCCGAGGTCATACCAAGAGGCATAGGGGCCGCAAAGCTTATGATCTGATGGGGCGAAAAGCCCTTTGTATAAGACACATCGAAGCCGGCTCTCTTTATAGCCTTTTGAAAGAATCGCATCACGTCGAGATGGCTTATATATCTTAAGGGGCCTGTCTTTGTATATTTAATTCTTAGCTTCAAAGCACACACCTCCCCCATACCTTGCGGCACCGCAGCCCGAACACTTCTCTCTGCAGTTCGGGGTAACGATCCCCTGCTGCGAATTCTTCCACTCTCTTAACAGGAAATCTCTTGACACACCTACATCTATATGATCCCACGGGAATATCTCATCATCGGGACGTGTTCTCTCCGTATAGAAATAAGGATCTATACCGCACTCCTCAAAAGCCTCGTTATATATATCGGGCTTAAAGAATTCCGACCACGCGTCATATATCGCACCCTTTTTATAAGCGCTGAGGATAACACCTGACAGTCTTCTGTCTCCTCTTGCAAATACACCCTCGAGTATGGAAATATCCGCATCATGATATATGAATCTTATGCTCTTTTTATTGTGCTGGCGGTTGCAGGCATCCTTTACCGCATATGCTCTTCTCGTGAATTCCTCAGGTCTTATCATCGGCGCCCACTGAAAGGGCGTAAAGGGCTTTGGTACAAAGTAAGAAGCCGAAGCCGTGATCATGACTCTTCCGTTCCTTTGCTCCTTGGGCACATTGTCAAAGAAACACTCAGATATACGCTGCGAAAGCTCCGCTATACCGTTTAAGTCCTCTTCCGTCTCGGTCGGCAGTCCGAGCATGAAGTAAAGCTTCACCTTATCCCAGCCACCCACAAAGGCCTGCCGGCAGCCTTCTAAGATAAAGTCCTCGGTAAGTCCCTTATTTATAACATTTCTAAGTCTCTGAGTACCCGCCTCGCAGGCAAATGTAAGACTCGACTTCTTTATATCCTGCACCTTGCTCATCACATCAAGTGAAAATGCATCGACTCTTAACGACGGGAGCGATACATTTACATGATCGTTCTCGCGCATATCTATCAAAAAAGTAAGGAGTTCATCGAGCTTATCGTAATCACTCGATGAAAGCGAGGAAAGATTGATCTCCTCATAGCCTGTATTCTTGAGCATCTCTACGGCATACTTCTTGAGCATCTCCACATTTTTCTGTCTGGTCGGACGATATATCATCCCGGCCTGGCAGAAGCGACATCCTCTTATACAGCCTCTCATTATCTCAAGCCCGACTCTGTCCTGAGTGACCTTAAGATAAGGGATGACAGGCTTCATGGGATACGGCGAATTCTCGAAGTCAAGCACATCCTGCCATATCACCTTGTCCGGAACGCCTTCCCTCACGGGATTTATGCTCTCGACCGTACCGTCAGCCTTATAGCTTACCTCGTAAAGTGACGGCACATATATACCCGGCAGCTTAGAAGCCTCGAACAAGAAGTCCTCTCTCGACATATCCGAATTCTTATACTCCTTATATATATCAAGCAGCTGACGATAGGATACCTCTCCCTCGCCCACATATATGATATCAAAGAAATCCGCCACAGGCTCGGGGTTTACCGTACACGGTCCGCCGCCGATAACGATCGCGTCGCCTTTCTTTCTATCCTTGGCAAAAAGCGGAATGCCGGACAGGTCGATCACCTGCAGGATATTCGTATAACACATTTCATACTGTATCGTGATGCCGAGCCAATCCATATCACATACCGGAGTCTGCGTCTCGAGGGTAAAGAGCTTTATCTTCTCTTCCCTCAAAACCTTATCAAGATCCGGCCAGGGCGAGAACACCCTCTCACAGTAGCAGTCCTCATACCTGTTAAACAGGTCATAGAGGATCTGCAGTCCAAGGTACGACATACCTATCTCATACACATCCGGAAAGCACATGGCTACGCGGACATCGACCGCGTCCACATCCTTCACCGCCATATTCACCTCCTGCCCTATGTACCTGGCAGGCTTTTCTATATTCATTAGTATTCTGTCGGGTAAAGCTAAATTCAAATCCAAATAACCCTCCTGTCGCTGTTCTTCTTTTTAATGCAATATAATACAACAGATTATCGGAAATGTTAAGATAAAACTGCATTTTGTTTGTCTGAATAATACGCATCTTAGTACACATATTAAGTACGCGGGACTTAATTAAAATCACCCGTTTGGAGGTTGACAAAGTACATAATAGGGATTATAAGTATATTTTGGTTTTACAAAGCTTACAAAAAATGGAGGAATGAAGCATGAAAAAGAAAACAATAGCATGTCTTGCTCTTGCTACCGCAATGTGTGCTGGACTTACCGCATGCGGTGGAAAAGATAAGGAAACTACTACTGCAGCTGCAACCGAGGCTGCTGTTGAGACCACAACAGAGGCTGCAACCGAGGCACCCGCTGCGGCAGAGACAAAGACATGGGGTGATTTTACAATCGATGTACCGGGAGGATATGAGTTCAAAGGCGGTGATGTATTCGATGAGAATGATACAAGATACTTCTCCGTAAAAAAGAACAGCTTTGCTTACTTTGATTTCAAGTCTGAGGACAGCGAGCAGAACATGATGAATCAGTATGATTATAACAAGAAGACCTACACCAACGAGCAGACTGATGTTAAGGGTTCTTTTGCCGGTATCGACTGGACAGGCTTCCAGTACAGCGATGGTTTCGGCGGATACGGTTTTGAGCTTTATGCCACATCAAACGATCACTTTCTCCGCGTCTCATCCGCAGGCTTCAAGTTCGATGACGAGGTCACCAAGAGCGTTCTTGAATCACTCAAGGTAGCCGCAGGCGGCGCCAAGGAAGAGGCTAAATCAGAGGAAACAACCGAGGCAGCTACCGAGGAAGTTACCGAGGAGACAACGGAAGCAACAACCGAGGAAAAGGTCGAGTTTGCCGTAACCCTTGATATGAAGGGCGCTACCGCAAACCTCCCCGCAGGCTACACAGAGATAAAGAATGCAGCTCCCACACAGTATGTATTTAAGAGCGAGGAAACCGGCGGAAAGTATGTATACTCCTGTGCAGACGGCACCAAGGAGGATGCGATGAAAAAGCAGGCAGACTCTCTCGGCGGTGATGTAGAGCTTCAGGAATTCACCATCTGTGACAGGACCTGGCTCGGCTACTCTCCTTACGACAATGCTTACTGCGTTGCTACTGATACAAACGAGGGGTATTTCCTCATAGACATGGATTACGGCACTCTTGAGGATCTCGAGGCAGTGATCAAATATATAGAATTCAAGTAAATTATCGCCGCGCTGCCCGTGTGTCACACGTGACAAATCACATTACTCGGGCATGCGCAACAAAAAACGAGCCAGGAAGATGAAATCGCATCTTCCCGCCTCGTTTTTTATTATAGTTCGCTGAAATCCTGTTCAGCCATCCGTCTACCCCAGCAGAGCTTCTACTTCCTTTCTTACATCATCCATATCTACCGTAGGCTCAAATCTCTTTATCACATTTCCTTCTCTGTCTACAAGGAACTTTGTGAAATTCCACTTGATATAAGCCTTGTCGCCGAAGGCCTTGTTGTTCATGCTTGCAAACTTGTTCAATGCAGCGTTCTTGATACCCTTGCCAAAGCCCTCGAAAGGCTTCTCTGTAGCAAGATATGCAAAGAGCGGATCTGCACTTTCACCGTTCACATCGAGCTTTGCAAACTGCGGGAAATCGGTTCCGAACTTTACGGTACAGAACTCATGGATCTCATCCTCGCTTCCCGGAGCCTGGTTGGCAAACTGATTGCATGGGAAGTCAAGTATCTCTAAGCCTTTTTCCTTAAGGTCCTTGTACATAGCCTCAAGCGGCTCATAATGAGGAGTAAAACCGCAGCCTGTAGCGGTATTCACTATAAGAAGTACCTTTCCCTCATAATCCTTTAAGCTTACCATGTTACCCTTTCTGTCCTTGACACTGAAATCATACACATTTGACATAATCTTATCCTCCTCGTAAAATATGTAATGGCACGATTGCTAAAGCAATCCTGCCCAGTCGGTCGGTGCGATGCAAAATTATGACTTCGTCATAATCGCACCTCC
>ONVB01000366.1 GCA_900321145.1 uncultured Eubacteriales bacterium
TGGAAATAAACAATTATAATATAACAGACCGCAAAACGGCTTTCAAGTTCCAAACGGTACCGAATATGTGTGTTAAGTAGTTAGTCTTTCTATATCTCATCATTTTTTCACATACGGATTTGCCGTTTTTCCCGGAGCCTTGCCGCCCTTTGGCACAAGCTTTATCTGTACCGCTTCAAGGCGATAGCCGAAGCCTGCGGTTCCGGCGGAAGCACCGTTTTTAGCCCAGCCCATCCAGCCGAACTTCTGTGCCTGCACGCGGTAGTAGACATCATACTTCTTGGCCATGCTGCCCGTAAGCTTAAGCTGCATGGTCTCAAGCCTGAGCGACCTTCCCATGGTGCCTGCGGTCGCACCGTCGGCACTCCAAGGCTGCCAACCAAGCTTCTGTACATATGTCCTATATGTAACTCCGCCTGCCACGTCCTTCTTTGAAAGCTTAACCTGCATGCCCTCAAGGCGTTTGGCCTGAGCATAGGTTCCCGATACACTTCCATCCTTGACAAAGGATTGCCAGCCGTAGCTCTGCACATAAGTCCTGTAACTTATATCTGCTCCTGCAGTTTCATCCTTCACTATCCTGAAGGTCTTTGTAACCGTTCCCTTGTACTGTCCCATTCCTGTAATCTTCACGCTCGACGTACCGATCTTTGTGTTGTTGGAGTAGACTATACTGTAGTCTTTTCCGCTCTTAAGCACCTCACTCCCATACTTAACCGATACAAAAGGCTTGACCGCGCTTCCGGTGTAGGTTACATCCGGTATGGAGGCGATTGTCGCTTTTGAAATCTCCCTGTACTCCGGCGCCGTAAACGGTGTGCCAAAGGTCGCATTGATTTCCGTGTCAGGCTGCCCCACGATTCTCGCATAGCATATGAACACATAATTGCCGGACTTTTCAGGCGTCCAGTTGATCCACTCATTGTTCACAGTCCAGGGACTCACCTCAAACCACGCCCCTGCCGACTCCTCGCAAGCAAGCCACCTGTACTCGATATCGCCCTCAACAAGCGCCTTGTTATTTATAACCATTCCCGCAACAATCGACGGCGATGTCTGCGAGCAGTATATGCCCGAAGTACTTATCGCACCGGGGATGACTTCATAATATATACCAAATTCATTTGCATACTGTACGGCATAGGAGTTTTCGTGTGCACAGATTGTCATCTTGACTAAGTGTCTTTCAAATGCCTGTTTTTCATAATCCCAGCTATACCATCCCGACCAAAATGCATCCTCACCTATTTCCTTTACACTGTCAGGTATTGTAATCTTTTCAAGCTTGCCACAGTAAGCAAAAGCCTGCTTTCCTATGCTTGTTACGGTATTGGGTATTTCCACATCCGTCAGTTCATCATAATCACAGAACTGATCCTCCGGTATAGAAGTTATTCCCTTTTCTATTACAATCCCTTTAATACCTTTACCAGGAATCGTACCGTTCATATCTCCGGTACCGCTGATTGTAAGTATTCCGTCCTTTATATCCCAGGTTGCATTATCTCCTATTATTCTGTATGATTTCTTTTCAAATGCTCCGGTTACGGCATCTATGGTATAGAAGTTTACCATCCCCGAATCAGAAGCATAGTATACAATCTTGGAGCCATCCAAAACCGGATGACAGCTCGAATGCGGTGCCGCAGCAGTAAACTCCTCAGACAGCTTATTACCGTTTCCGTCTATAAAGAGGTAATGCAGCACATGCCCCGACATCACATCATTCGGAATTGCATAATCAGGACTAAAATCAAGATCCGTATCATCCACCTCCCACGACACAAGGAAGCGATTATCGTTAATCTTTGTAAGGAAAACACCGTTGTAATAATTATTCCCCTGAGTATAGCTTGTCAGCCATTTTACGGTAGATGCCTCAGTTTTGAAGTTCTTCTTCGGAGTAATCGTAAGGTAAATGTTATATGTTGCCTCCGCCGTACCTGCTCCTATGTCATCGTATTTGTTCTGGTCTATGGAGGTGCCTATCCCAAGCGCATTATCTCCGGAAAGAGCCAGGTCATCCACCGAAGCATAACAGCTTATGGCCCATGAAGAAGTCCTGTCTCCGCCATATTCAAGTAACTTAACATACTCCTCATTACCATCGAACCATTCAGACCATTCCTTTGTTATATCAAATCTTTTAATGGTCGTACAACGGCTTCCTTCACTCTGCTCAAGCATGTACACATACTTGTCCTCACTCTCAAGATACTGCGCGAAGGAGTGCCACAAGTCACAGCTGACAATTTCTCCCTTCATCGTTGATTTGTCTATCTCAACCAACAGATATCCCTGATGTCCCATCCCAGCATCCGGATCCACATAACCATTATGTCCGGTTGCAAGGTAAAGCTTTCCGCCCGCTTCAACCATTTCCCCGCATCCCGAATTGAAAGCATATCCTACATCGCCTCCGAAAAGCTTGGTGTTACTCGTAATCTTCGCAACACCCTTTTTCTTCCAGTTTTTGTCGTACTTTGTTACCCTGATTACCTCCGCATCATCCTTCTCTTCCGGATTAGGCTGACCTTCGGCAATGTAATAAGCATCCTCTACTGCGTAAAACCCGCCCCAGTAATAAAGCTCTCTATCTAACGACTTTTTTCTGAGCACATTAAATGACTTATCAAGATACTCAATCAGTACATTTTTTTTATCAATATACACCCGCATGTATCCATCATCCGTAACGATCATGCTTGAACTTTTTACCCCGTTTACACTAAGATTATTTCTGATTCCCGGAAGCAAATTACCCTCGGCCGCCCTTAAGCTTTGCTCCGGTATCGCAATCAGCGAAAACACAAGCGCCAAAGCAAGTGCAATCACTGCCAAGCTTCTTCTTTGTTTCACACAAGTAAACATACCTCTCGTTTATCCTCCCTTATTTAGTATCCGTTACATACTGTTCATTTTCTTTGATGAATGCCACTGAATCATATGTGTAACTATATACCAAATTATACTAAAATACATCGTGTTTTACAAGGCAGCGAAGCTTTTGCATATATCAGTCAATAGTTTCTCATCTTCTTGGACAATTCTTCATCACACTCAAACACCGCATTTAATTCAGCAAAGCTTAGGTTTCCTATCTGCGGTGTGCTGTATTCGCTATTGTACAGCAAACGAATAAGTCCTAACACCAGATTTATCCCTTCACTTATAGCCCTCTTCGAGCAACCAAATTCCGATACAAATGATTTCCAGGCATATCTCCTCTGTTCCGTCGGAGTGTAGACCAGCTCAAATACCATGATATATGCCTTCGGAACTATATCCACCAGTCTGTTGTAAGCAACGCACACCCGTGTAA
>ONVB01000047.1 GCA_900321145.1 uncultured Eubacteriales bacterium
AAGGCTGAAAGACGTCTCTTATGTGTAAGCTCCGAAAGCGGGTTGTTCTGATCCATGAACTGTGACAGCTGGGAGCTTCCGAAGAACTCCTTAACAGCTGCGGTAACAGGCTTGATATTGATGAGCGACTGGGGTGTGATGCTCTCAATGTCCTGTGTAGTCATACGCTCTCTTACCACTCTCTCAAGTCTCGAAAGACCGATCCTGTACTGGTTCTGCAGGAGCTCGCCTACCGCACGGATACGTCTGTTACCCAAGTGATCGATATCGTCCTTGTTGCCGATACCGTACTCAAGGTGCATATTGTAATTTATGGATGCAAGGATATCCTCCTTGGTGATATGCTTTGGAACAAGCTCCGCTATGGAAGACTCGATAGCTTCCTTGAGCTCATCCTCATCATCATACTCTTCAAGAAGCTTCTCTAAAGCCGGATAATAAACATCCTCCTTGATACCGACCTCGGCGGGATCAAAGCTTACATACTCAGAAAGAGATACGGCCATATTCGAAAGAACCTTTACATTTCTTTCCTCTGTCTCGATCCACACAAAAGGAACGGCCGCATCCTGGATAGCCTTCGCCGACTCTCTTGTAAGCTTGGTACCGGCTGTGAACATAACCTCTCCTGTCGAAGGATCGGTCACATCCTCCGCAAGCACCTGTCCTGCTATACGGTTCCTTAACGCAAGCTTCTTGTTGAACTTGTAACGACCCACCTTGGCGAGATCGTACCTTCTTGAATCGAAGAACATGCTGTTGAAAAGGCTGGCAGCATTATCCACAACCTCAGGCTCGCCGGGGCGAATCTTCTTATATAATTCTATTACACCTGTCTCAAAGGAGTTGGATACATCCTTCTCGATGGTAGCCATGATCTTGGGCTCCTCACCGAAAAGATCGATGATCTCCTGATTGGTCCCGATTCCCAAAGAACGGATCAATACTGTGACAGGGATTTTTCTCGTCCTGTCAACGCGTACATAGAATACATCATTTGAGTCGGTTTCATACTCAAGCCACGCACCTCTGTTAGGAATAACGGTGCATGAATAAAGTGTCTTACCTATCTTATCGTGTCCGATGGCATAATAAATGCCCGGCGATCTGACTAACTGGCTAACTATTACTCGCTCTGCGCCATTGATGACAAAGGTTCCCGTCTCTGTCATGAGCGGGAGGTCACCCATGAATATATCATGCGTAGCGCTCTCGCCGTTTTCGTTGTTGCGAAGTCTTACATTGACCTTGATAGGTGCGGCGTAGGTAGCGTCACGCTCCTTACACTCCTCAATGCTGTACTTCACGTCTTCACGGCAAAGCTTGTAGTCCACAAACTCCAGGCTTAACTGACCTGAGTAATCGGATATGGGAGAGATGTCCTTGAAAGCTTCTTTCAAGCCTTCTTCAAGGAACCACTTATAAGAGTTCTTCTGTACCTCGATGAGGTTCGGCATATCAAGAACTTCTTTTCTGCCGGAAAAGCTCATTCTGAGTCCCCTTCCCGATTCAACAGGACGCATTCTGTACTTTTTCATCGCGTTTTCACCCCTTGAAAGTATTTTCGGATCTTCTGTCACCGATCGATAATGAACTCTCGGGCCCATTATATGCACAAAAATAGCGCAGGGGATACCACCCCACAATAGTGACATTTTACTACTTTAGCACAGAGGGAAACAAATGTCAAACACTTTTTTTATTTTTTTTAGTGACGCACCCGCCGGCATATACGAAAGACACGCGGGACGCTTTAGTATTGACACGACTCGTTCCTCGTCGTGTCAATACTAAAGCGTCCTGCGTACTTATATATCCCGTGCATAATGCGTAACTATGATCAAATTGTCAGAACTTTCCGGAGCTTCCACCGTGGGTTTCACCGGAGGAGGATACGTGCGTTGAGCTTCCGCCGCCACCGGAGCTGCGCTGGATAGGTCTGAGCTCGCTTCCGCGGAAGATCTCGTTGTTGTTGGTAAGCTGAATGTTGCCCAAAAGATAGCTGCTTGCCTTTGTTGCTCTTCTGACGGTCTGGGTTTCCGCCTTTAAGCTGCCCGCTCTGATACCGCCGACTCCGAGGCCGGCGAGGAGAGATATTATCAGATCCTGAACCAGCTTGAAGGGCTTTTTCGGAAGATTGCCCTTGTCATAAGGCTTGCCGTCCTTTGCATGCTTTATGAAGTCGTCAGCAAGATCCGCGAACTTGTCGAAGGCGGTATAGTAATCATTCTCCGAAAGATATGTCTTGATCTCGTCCATGATGTACTGCTGTCCCGCATCGGTGAAGGCCGTGATCCCGAAGCCCTTGGTGCTTATGGCCCAGTCACGCTGCTCCATGTTGAGCATAAATACTATGCCGTCGCCGGAGTAGTCGCTGTTGTCATAGAAGTCATCGGCACACGCCTGCGGAGTCATGCCGTACAGACTGTCATCGGTGTAGATAACCACATCCACTCCGTACTTGTTGGATATTCCGTCTAACTTGTTAGACAGACTGTTTCTCTGCGAGTCGGTAAGAAGCTCCGCATAATCCACTACCCTGCTGCCGTCGCCTGCCGCAAAGCTTACATCCGGTACGATCAGCATGAGCAAAAGTGTGAGTACTGTAAGTAAAAGAATCTTCTTTTTCATCTCTCACACCCCCTTAAAAGAACTTCCAGAACAGGAAGAGTGCGGCAAATACGATAGCCGCCGTAACTATTCCTGTCAGAAGGAAATGTTTCTTATAGCCGTTCTTATCATAGGGCATATTGCCCGTATACTTACCGGTCTGTCCGTTCATGGCAAAGCGGTACTGCTTACCCTCCCAGGTGGTATTTAAGATCCACACCGGAAGCAGAGCGTACTTGGCCTGCCCCTGCATGATATTCATCACGGAAGCCTTGGTCCTTATGGACTCAAAGCCCTGAAGAGTCTTCTGAAGCTCTTCCTCCACACTCTTCTTGATCCTCTCGTTTCCTCTGATGAAGCACTCCTCGGGAGAGACATCATACTTGTCCGCCATATAACCCGCAAGATAAGCGGTCGAGAACTCCTTAGCATCATTCATATCAAACGGTTCGATAGAGTCCATCATATCGTCCTCCATCTTCGAAGCCGCATCCACCGGGACATTTCTGAAGGAAAGCGTTCCTCCTCTCGTAACATCGAAATGACCGATCTCATCCCCGTTTCTTCTCTCGGCATCAAATGTAGCCTCGCCGTATACATCCGCATCAAAGAGCCAGAACGGTACATATACGCCCTTCATCTCATCTATATGCTTTGAATCCTTGAAGACCTTCGGCACCAGCTTCTTGCCGGATACGAATCTGTTAAGCTTCTCCTTCGCCTGCTTTTTATCAAGCTTGAAGGGGATTATAAGATCCGGTTTCAGAACTCCGGAGAACTGATCGTTTCTCACTATCGGACTGTCACAGTAGGGACAGCTCGTGGATGCGAGCGTCTCGTCGCCCACGACCTCACCGCCGCAGTTCTTACATATATAGGACATAAGTCCTTCGGAATTGACATTCCATTCACTCTGGGTAGTCGAAAAGCCCGAACCCTGCTGCGCACCGGCCGCCTGGGCAGCCTGAGCCTGCTGCTGTATATCATACTCCCTCGGATCGTGCTCGGTACCGCACCACGGACATATCAGCTTTTGTGTCTTGCTGTCGAACTCCATGGAGCCGCCGCAGCTTGAACATTTATACTCTGCCATATCTTGAATCTCCTGAAAGATCTTTTTTCAAAATCTACTTTACACTGCAAATATATGCAGGGAGCGGATATGTACCCGCTCCCGCCGTCATTATAGTTTACTATGGTCTCGGATTACCGCATCCCTCGCAGAAGGCGCCGGTATTTGATGTACCGCATGCGCACATCCACGGGCCTGCGGCCGGGTTCTGCCCCATAGGAGCGCCCATACCCTGATTCATGCCCATGTTGCCCTGCATGCCCATATTGTTCATACCCTGGTTCATGCCGTTCATGCCCATGTTGTTCATGCCGTTTTGCATACCCATACCGTTCATCTGGTTCATGCCCATATTGTTCATGCCCTGATTCATTCCCATCTGGTTCATACCGTTCATGCCCATGTTGTTCATGCCCTGGTTCATTCCCATCTGGTTCATACCGTTCATGCCCATCTGGTTCATACCCATGTTGCCCTGCATGCCCATATTGTTCATGCCCTGGTTCATTCCCATCTGGTTCATACCGTTCATGCCCATGCCGGCCATTCCCATGTTCATACCGTTCATGCCCATGTTGTTTATGCCGTTCATTCCCATGTTCATGCCGCCCATGCCCATATTCATGCCCATACCGGCATTCCTTCCGGGAAGAAGTGCATTCTCGATCTGCATGGCAACCTGCTGAAGTCTCTGATACCTTGCATCGGTTACCGATGTCGGCCTGTCGCTGTATCCGCAGAGGTCAAAGCTGATCTCATCAAAGTAATCATGCCTTACCGTGATGATAATCTTGAAATCATAGTGATACTCATATTTCGGAGGACTGAAGCTTTCACGCATCGTTCTTCCGTCACGCTCCACCTCTCTGTAGATCTCAGTCTTGTTTTCCTTGACTTCAAGATTACAGTTGGTAACGCTTGAAAGCGGGATAACATCCGGGTTTTCCTCACGCCAGTTTGTCCTGGATGTAACTATGAAGGCACCCATATTCTGGTCAACATGAACCTTGGTGTTGTCACCGAAGCTTGCGGTAGGGCTGAAGCTGTGCACCTGCTGCTTGTTTGCCTCCCTGTAAGCAAGCTGCTGCTTTATCTCATCCACCGTACTGTGCTTCCTGTCAGAGAAAAACGGCGAAAGCTTGGATGCACAATCCTTACACAGATTTCCGTCCTCCAGCTTGCGGTTGCCGAGCATGCCTATCTTCTCACCGCACACATCACAATACTTTTTATCAAATAATCCCATATATTTCTCCTTTTCAAAACAGATTCTTCCTCCGCTCAGAATGACACTCATTCATCCTGTCCGGCAGGATAAGTCATTGTCATTCTGAGAGGAGAAACGCAAATGACGAAGTCATTTTTTAAATGCGTTTCGACAACATGACACGATTATGAATTAATCGTGTCAATACTATTGCTTTAACCCGAAGAATAATTCTTATATATACTACTTCACTATATCGTTCTCGTTAAAAGGATCGCCGCACTGTGGGCAGAACTTCGGAGGATTCTTCGGATCTTCCGGCTCCCAGCCGCACTTGTCGCACTTGTAAAGGAGCGCGCCTGCCGGCTTCGGTGAACCGCAGTTAGAGCAGAACTTGCCCTTATTTACGGTACCGCATGAACAGGTCCAGCCGTCCGCTGCTGCCGGCTTCGGTGAGCCGCAGTTCGGGCAGAACTTTCCGGTTGCCTGAGTACCGCAGGAGCAGGTCCATGCGCCCGCTGCCGGTGCTGCCTGCTGCTGAGCTGCCTGCTGCTGTGCCTGCATCTGCTGTTGCTGCTGTCCCATAGCGAACATCTGCTGAGCATTTATTCCGCCTGCCTGCTGAGCCATACCCATGCCCATGAAGCCCATCATGGCGCCGTTCGGGTTGCCTGCAGCAGTCTTCATAGCCTCTGCCTGAGCGTCTACGAGAGCCGCGCCGGCCATATTGGCATTCATGTACATACCTGCTCTCTGAGCCTGCTTGATAAGGTCCTCGTCCTCCTTCGGAAGAGTGATCGGGTTCATGGCTATACTCTGAACCTTGAGACCTCTGTTCTGGAACCAGGTAACCTCGAGCTCCTTGTTTATGGCATCGCGAAGTTCATTTACATGAGTCTGTATCTGGTTAGGTCTTATCTCAAGAGCCGAAAGTGTGGCTACAGCAGGTGCAAGAGCCGAGATAAACTCTGCCTTGAGCTGTCCCTCGAGCTCGCTCTTTGAGTACTCGTCATGTACATTTCCGGCAAGCTTTGTATAGAAAAGGATAGGATCCGCAACAACAAATGAATAGCTTCCCGAGCAGCGAACCGATACATCTATGTCAAGATTTATCTTGCTGTCCACAACTCTGAACGGGATGGGATTCGGTGTACCGAACTTGTTGTCTATGATCTCCTTGGTGTTGAAGTAATAGATTCTCTGATCCTTACCTGTGTCACCGCCGTACTTGAAGCGCTTGCCGATGGTCTTAAAGGTATTTAAGATGCCTTCGCCGAGACCACCGTAGAATATACTCGGCTCTGTAGAGGTATCGTAAGTATACTCACCGGGAACGGCGCAGATATCGACAACCTGTCCCTGCTCTACGATGATGGCGCACTGACCGTCCGCTACCGCGATACCCGATCCGTTGGAAATGATATTGTCGTTGCCGTGTGTGTTGGACGAACGCTTCGATGTCTGATGCTGCCCCTTCTTTAAAAGTACATCGTTCGGAAGCGACTCGCAATAGAAGAACTCAAGCCACTGATCAGCTAAAGCTCCGCCTGCTGCCCCAAGTGCTGCTTTGATTAAACCCATAGTGTTTCCCTCCTTGAAAATATATGATTATTATGATTTCTCTAATTCTCCCAGGTGTTGCAGGTGATACCTATCTCCTCCAACCCGTCCTTCTTGTTAATCCACAGATACACCGTATCCGTATTCCAGCTTCCTTCGCTTTCGTTGATATAATATGTATAGGACAGGAATTCCGAATCCTCGTCATCTCCGAAGACATAATCCGGTTTACCGTAAGCCTTCTCTATATCCTCAGCCTTCGAGCCCCACGTAATGCCCTTCGGAAGGACAACCTGAGGCGTTTCCTTTCCGGAAGATGCATATGCATTTGACATATACAGGTAATTCACATAAGCATCCTTGAGCTTAATCTTATCACCCGTAGGATTGCAGAACATCACATAGGAATAGAAGCCCGAATCCCCGTATTTGCTGCTGACGATAGGAAATGATTCATATGTATAACTGTGCGCTTCCACTTCCTGCTCAGGCTTATAATCCGAGAATTCATCATCAGATACGGTAAAGCCCTCGGGAAGGTTCGGAGTGATAAGTGTATATAACTCTCCGTCAATATAGATGGTAAGCGACTCCAGATCCTCCGGGAGGTCCTCCGGCTTGCCGTACTTCCTCTTTTCGTTGATCGGTTCAAATGCCGTCTCGGTCGTGGCCTCTGCTTCGGAAGTGTCCTTTGCTTCGGTGGTATTATCAGCCTCTGTCGTCTCCTCCGTCTCGGTAGGTTCCTCGGTAAATGTAAAGATTTCCTCGGTACTGAACTCTGTGCTGAATTCTGTGCTGAATTCTATGTCTATATCCTCACCGTCCGACTCATCGGCGTAGACCACGTACCACTTTCCGCCTATCTTTCCGCAGGTCACATTTAACGCGATCGGCTCATCTATATCCTGCCCCATAAAGCTTAAATGTATATATCCGCTTGCCGTTACGGAAGCGGCCTCGCTTATATCCAGGTCACAGGACAGCTCATTCCTTACAAGCTTCTTTGCTTCATCCGCATCAAGGTCTTTTCTCTTTACTGCCTTGACATCCTTTATCTCGAAGTCAAAACCCTTCATGCTCTCAAAGCCCGTTGTAAAATCACCTAAGACTCCGTCCGCAAGATCCTTATATTCCTCCGGCATAGTCTTCAACACAGCCTCGGAGTCAAGACTGCCCATAGCTTTCAGGAATTCCTCCGCCACCGCCTCGGGACTGCCCGACCCTTTCTTGTCAAAGACCTTGAAGACGAATATCAGTAAAACAGCCGTTATCGCAACTGCCAAGAAAGCACTTATGGCTATGATCAGCCCGGGCTTTTTCTTCTTCGGCGGCTTGTATCCTCCTCCGCCATCCAAAAGCATCGGATTGATCCCCGGCTGAACCCCGGGTCTTCCGGTCGGTTCGGCGATCATCGTCGGCCTCTGCGGCTGACTATAGTAATCCGCCGGCTGCTGCGGCGCTCCGTTATAACCCTGCTGCCCGTACGGCTGCTGCGGCGCTCCGTTATAACCCTGCTGCCCGTATGACTGCTGCACCGGTATTTCATTTTGATCGATCTGAGGCTGCGGCGCCTGATTAAATGACTGCGCCATAGGATTTAAGGGCTGTCGGTGCATGGGATCCATGTCCTGCGGAGATACCCCGTTATACTCCTGCCCGTTGAAATTATTGTCCATTTTTCCCCCTTAAGCTCCTCCCTGCTGCTGAAAAGCTACTCATAAAGCACTATACACTAACGAAAAATACCTTATGAAACACATGTGGAAAAGTATACCACAAAGAACACTCAAAATCAACGAATAAGCACTTTAATTATGCCAACATCACCCTTTCGGGTGATAAATCCCGCTACAGCTCTATCTCAAGCCTGACACTCCCGTCGGCTGTCACAATAAAGCGTCCGCCTTCGCTCTCTATGCGCTTTCTCACGGAAGAAAGCCCGCCCCCTTCGGAAATTGATGTAATACCCGTCCTTCCGTTCGAGGTGACCACATACCTTCTCAAACCGGAGGATGTACGCTCATCGGCCCGGCTTACATACAGTTCATCGGCCTGTGCATGACGCACCGCATTGATCACCGCCTC
>ONVB01000140.1 GCA_900321145.1 uncultured Eubacteriales bacterium
AGCATTCGGTCATCTTAAAACAGTTATGGTCAGGATAAAAGGATTATGAAAGAATTATGTACAAAAGCAAAAATAGACAATATAGATGAGGTTTACGGCTTTCTTGACGGAAAGCTTGCGGAGGATGTCCCGGACATCAGCCGAAGGGACGCTTTAAAACTCCATATGGTCATAGACGAGATATTCAATAATATCGTGAGCTATGCCTATGATGACGAAGACGGAAATGTGTGGTTTGGGTTCTCGTATATCCCCGATGCAAAGCAGATAATACTGCAGTTTCAGGATGAGGGAATACCTTATGATCCGACAAAGCAGGCTTCTCCGGACATCACTCTCCCCACGAAGGAGAGAAAACCGGGCGGCCTCGGGCTTGTGATGGTCAGAAAGGTTATGGATACAGTAAGCTACGAGTATTGCGACGGAAAGAATGTATTGACCATGTCGAAGAATTTGGATGTATAAAAGATTCTTCGGGCATACGCCCTCAGAATGACACATAGTCGACAGATTCGGACGTGTCATTGTGAGAACAAGCGACGTGTCATTGTAAGAACAAGCGACGTGTCATCGTGAGAACAAGCGACGTGTCATCCTGAGCGTAAGCGAAGGATCTTATATTTTAAAACACAGGAGGGAAAAAAATGGACATCAAATCAAAGGTCACAGGAGAAAAAATGGAAGTGGTACTTTCGGGGGTTCTTGATACAAGGACAGCTCCCGAGCTCGAGAAGGAGGTCATGGGACGCATAGGAGAAGTGAATGAAATCGTCTTCGACTTTGCGGAGCTTGAGTATCTTACCAGTGCGGGACTTCGTATACTTCTTGCTGCACAGCAGGAGATGGAAGACAAGGATGGCACTATGGTATTGCATAATGTGAATGAAGACATCATGGAGGTATTCGATACTACCGGATTTGTAGATGTTCTTACCATTGAGTAGGGATTCTTCGGCTTTTTGCCTTCGGAATTACTCTTTCGGACGAAGGATTTAAAAAGGACGGAATAATGAAAACTATAGACTTAAACGAAGACAACGCATTCAGCTTCAGGGAAATACTCGATGATGACTGGGCGGAAAACATCAGAAGGCAGGCATTTCACGGCCTTATAATACAGGATGATGAGGGAAAAGCGGCTGCAGGTATGATCTGGGAACTGATACAGGAAAAGGAAAGTGCCTTAAGGTCTCAGATCCATTGGATAGCCGTGAGAAGCACCGAGGCCGGAACGACTCTTTTTAATGCCTACGACAGGAGAATCGGGAGAACCCGGGCGCAAAGTACGTTTGCCTCCGTATACATAAAAAAGAACAGTACGGAATACGAAACACTGATGGCCGCGGGCTTTGCCATGAAGCTCACCGAGGGCAATCACGTGACTGTCAGGCTGTCCGAGCTTTCTGAGATGCAGATGCTGAAGAGCAAGACACTTTCTGATGATGTGAAGTCTTTAAGAGAAATAGATACGGACGCTTATTATGACATGGTGGCAAAGCTGTCACAGTCAGGGCGTGCGAGACTTTGCAGGGACATAGAACAGCTTCCAAAAAGCTGGTTCGAGAATGATATATCCTGCTGCTATGAAAAAGACGGAAAGATAACGGGAATGATGCTTTTTCACGCTACGCCTTCGGGAAAGCTTGAATTAAAGCTGATGTTTGCCTCGGCAAAAGAAAAGAAGCAGATGGGTGTCATGCTCGCAATGATGATACGCCACATGTATGTCAATGCCGAGATGATATATTCCATGAAAACAGAGATCATAGTTGACAGACATAATGAGTCGGCTTTGGTTCTGTCGGAGAAGCTTTTCCCGCGCGGCTTCGGAAGACCGGTGTATGTTGGTGAGCGAAAGGAAAAGCCGGCACCCATAAAGCGGGAATTGACGGATATTGAGAGGTATCTCCTTATATAATCATCAGGCATGAGTTGTAGATATGATACCGTGATACGAGCCAAAGGATCTGAATCGGGGAACTTGTATGGAAGATTATGCGTATGAGCAACAAAAAAAGAGCGGACATATAGAGATATCGCAAAAAAAAACCGAGAAGGAAATCAATCTGAGTCAAAGGCAGTTTGATGTATCGGAGCTGGATATTCACCTTCCCCAGTATTCCGATGAAGTCATTGAAAATACCGTTGATGATATATTTAACGATGTTTTGAACGATACCATATGGTACGGTGACAGCTTTGACATGAAGCAGATCAAGGAGGAGATAAGGAACCTTCGCGCCGTGCTGAGCCTGGGTGACAAGGCGGAACCCGAGGTTTTGCTGAATCAGTATGACCGTATGATAGAGCTTACCGGGCAGTACCTTGCACAGAGAGAAGGCAGGAATTCGCGTTATGCCAACCGTCACAGGAAGGTCCGCAGACTTATGGAGATGCTCGAAGGTGATCGGTATCTGCTGGTAGAAAAGAATAACCGGTTAGAGAAGATTGCGGAGAACAGGCTTCATATCTCAACGGGAGAGCAGCTTCTTGCCGATTCCGACTTAAAGAATGATGCTCTGAAGCTTTCGAGAAGCCTGTTTGAAACCATGCCCGATAATGAGCAGGATTTTTTGACTAAAAAACAGAGCATTTTGGATAACTACAACACTCTGATCGAACGTTTGCGGGGAAAGGCGGATTCGTTCTGCATTTTTTATTCTGCAAAGAAAAAGCGACTTGCCGCAAAAAGGCAGTTAAAGCAGCTTGAAAAGGAAGTTCAGGTGATCTCTTCGTATACTTTTGAGAAGATGAGGCCCGATCTGAATTATCACACATGGGGAGAGGATTACAGGCATCCGGTTGTGGAAGTGGATGAAGGCTTTTTTAACAAGAATCCGGAGCTTATGTATTCCGATACGGTAACGGAAGACGGTTATCGGATTTTGACTAATCTGTTAGACGCACGTGAGCTCTTTACATTTGCCGAGAAAAAAGTCAGCTACGAGGATGTTGAAAGCTATGTGATGCCGGAGATGAAGGGACTTACCATCGAGGGGGCCATAGAGAAAGCAAAAGAGCTCAATGTGCCGCTTATGTACTCGGATCGCGCCACAGAGCAGCTTGAGACCATACAGCTTATCGACTTTATAATGGGACAGAAAAAACGGCATGATCAAAGCTTTGAGGTAAAGTGCAGCGTTCAGAATATAGAAAACGTCGATTATCTTGTTATCACGGATGTTGTAGTGCGTGATCATGATGCCTGCCTCGGGACGGATTCTCCGGAGGAGATGAACCGAGAGGAAAAAGGGACAAGCAAAAGACAGATATATATCGATTTTGATAAGGTAGACAAGCAGGAAAGAGAAAAGCTCAGGGACGAATACGGCAGAGAATTCAACGAAACCGGAGAGCAGCTTCTGCTGAACGGTTATGATCATAAGGTGGCTGACAGGATAATCGGACTGGACGAAGCAAGGCTTCTCAAATATTTCCGTTCCATCGGTATGGAGGAGGAAAAAGTTGATGCTGTTTCAAAGCGGCTTCGGAAGATGAAGGAGCTCCTTGAACAGGACAGAGAAAAAGGATTCAGAAAAAAATTCGAGGATATAAAAAAAGAGCCCGAAAAGTATGGCAGCAGAGTGCAGGAGCGTATCAAAATCGAAATGAGAAATATGCTTGTAAAAGGGAGCAGGCACACTTATATCAATACGTCATTGATACGGGATACGGGAACTAAAACCTCGGGCGATGCGATGGCCGTAAACAGCGATGAGAAGGAACATGTCAACTCAATCAAGGTCGTACATAAGAAGTTTGAAAAGCTCAGGGAAATGATCGAAGCCGACAGAAAAGGAATCTCGGGCACAGCCTTAAGGAAAGAGACGGAAGAAGTTACGGAAGCTATAGGTAATTACACTAAGCTTATATATGACTGGCAGTATCTTAAAGGAAAAAAAATACAGAATCATTCAGGCTTTTCATATCTGAAAAAGCATGAACCCGAACGCCTTGAAGAGTTTCAGGGTGAAGATCCCAAAAAGCTGTTCTTTGAGAAGGAAGGAAATGCAGCGCAGTATTATGAGCGTCTTCGTTCTAAGAGGCTTAAGAAAGCTGTTGAGGTAATAAAACAGAGAATAGATATTCTTCAAAAAAAGAAAGACAAGGATGATTATGAGACAAAAGAGGCGGAAAGGCTCAACGATTACCTGAAGCTGCTTGACCACGATATGAGAGGGGAACTTGTTTACGACAAGAAGAAGGCTAAGCGGGTGAAGGATACTCAATTCGATAAACGGTATAAGTTTATTGACGCGCGAGATATAGAGCTTTTCCCCGAAGAACCTATGCTTTCCGATGTGATCCAGGGAAATATCGGTAACTGTTACCTGATCGCGGCTTTAGGCAGTGTGGTTGAATCCGATCCGGGCTTTATAAAGAGGCATATGAAGGATAACGGTGACGGTACGGTAACCGTAAGGGTTTACCATGGGGATACGATGTCAGAAAAGTATGATCCTATCGAGGTGACGGTTGACAAATCGGTCGCATACAACGAAAAAGGTAAACCAATCGGCACTCAGGGAGCGCTATGGGTAAAGCTCTACGAGAAGGCGGTGGCTGCAGCAGGTATAAAACAGTCTTCGTTCTCTGCGTACAGCCTTGACAGACTTGATAGCGGCAATTTCAAAGAAGCTTTTGCGATAATAACGGGAGAGAAGGGAATGGATCTTTTTTCCGATGAGTATGGTGTCAGAACCGACTATAGCAGAATCATGCCGCCTGACTGGAAGTATAAGGATAAAAAGACCAATAAGACAGGGTATACTCAGAAGTTTTATGACAGAGTCGCTTATGTGAAATCAAGACTTGAAAACCTGCTTACATATAATGTGGCTATAGTTGCGGAAACATATTCCAAGCTGGCGGGGACACCGGGAGAGGGAGTGAACGGTGAGGAAGTGAGGCGCGGAATTGCTTCAAATCATGGGTATACGGTCATTGGTATGGAAGAAATAGAAGGAAAGTCCTATGTACGCATCCGAAATCCATGGGGATCCGGTGTTGTGGAGACCCTTCAAAATGAACTCACGGGCAAGACATTTATCAAGGAAGGTGACCTCGAGACAGCTCAGGGAAGCTTTCTGATCGATATAAATACTTTTGTGGAGCATTTTGTGACTATCACTTTTGTGGGAATGGGCGAAGCACAGAATGAAGAGGAACATAAATGAAAGAGACAGATGAAGAGATAGTATTTTTAAGAGAAGTGCTGTGGCCTTCTTTGATCCGCACATGCAGCGTCTTTGAAGAAGGCGTAAGAGTGATGCCGTCGGCCGATGCTTACGGCGCACCCGGTGTGCTCCTTCTGTGGGGCGAAGAAAGCCTGTTGATATCCTGCGCACCATGGACGGACAATACCGAGCTTTTAAGGTATTCGGTTCAGGAACCCGGAAAGTGGAGATGGGAATTCCCTGCCTATGATCTTCCGGAGAAGCTCCCTTTCTTCGGGAGACTTCCAATCTTATATGACAGGATACGCTTCGGTGAGCCGACACCGGAGGATGACACTCGCTCCGAAGCCGAGAAGATACTCCCAAGGGTTTATGCCATAACCAGACTTCCGGCATTTGGGGAGGTTCTTTCGGAATTGGGCATGGAAACCGTACGCAGTACGGACGAGGATGGTACTTCCTGTCTTGTGGCTGTTGAGGGCGATGTCTTTATCAGGTTTTCTTACGAGGACAGCATACCCGAGCTTGAGCTTACGGTGCTCCGTATACGCACGGATGAGGTGGATCTGCGCATACCGGAATACGGAAATATCCGTGGGATTGAGGAATACAGAAAGCTTTTGGGAGAACTGTTTTGATGATCGTCAGCGGATGAGTCTGATAAATACAGTGAATCTGAAAAGCTGATATATAGAGGTTATTGCTTAAAAATATGAGTAACAGACAGAATGAAAAAAAGAAAAAGATAACGGCTACGCTCACCATAGCCTTTAATGTGATCCTGCTGGTAGTCGCTTTGGCAGAATTGCATATCAGGGATGTGGACAGTCTTGAGTCGATCAGAGCCATGAACGCCGGCATGGATTTTATCGCCATGTTGATCGGCCTTATAATCCTTATATGCTGCTATATCGATATGCAGCGCGGAGGGGTGGACTACAGGTTCTTCCGCTACCTCGTTGAGGTGACATATATCGGCCTTTTCACTGACTTAAGTGCGTGGATGATGAAGGATCAACCTGAGTTTTGGCTGTTAAACCGTATCGATAATTCCATTTTCTTCCTGGTTATGCCTTTTACCGTATTCTTCTATTGGCATTATACAACTCAGATCATAGGAAAGGAGGATTCCTGGATCGGACGGTTCGAGTTTTGGCTCAGGGTTGGCCTCGTATTGGAAGTCGTACTGTGTGTGATCAACTTCTGGATGGGCTTTTTCTTTACCGTCGATCATAACGGGTCATATAAGAGGGGAGAGCTTTTTCCGTTCTTCATGCTGTTTATCGTACTGGCGGGAACTGCCGAGATCATACTGGTGATCAGGCATCGAAAGCAGCTTAAAATGAGGCAGATCATCGCATTTGCGGTATATGTCGGCACGCCTTTTCCGGTCATACTCATATCTATATTTGTATATGGATTGTCACTTAACTATATAGTCTGTATGCTCGATACTCTGCTTATGTACTGCATTCTCAATGTGGAACAGGGCAGAGAGAAGATGGTAGTTGAAAAGGAGCTTGCCACGGCTAAATCCATACAGGCCGGCGTGCTGCCACATCATTTTCCGCTGTTTCCGGAGCGAAATGAATTCGATATCTTTGCGTCCATGGATCCGGCCAAGGAGGTGGGCGGAGACTTCTATGATGTATTTATGATAGATGACGATCACCTCGCGCTTGTCATAGCGGATGTATCCGGCAAGGGCATCCCGGCATCGCTCTTCATGCTTATCGCAAAGACTCTTATCAAGAACGGTGCACAGATGGGAGGAACACCTGCAGAGATTTTAACTTATGTAAATCAGCAGCTTCTCGACGGAAATGAAGCGAAGATGTTCGTCACTGTATGGCTTGGTATACTGACCATATCCACGGGACATGTGATCGAGGTGAACGCCGGTCACGAGAAGCCTGTTATATATACAAGCGGCGGGCGGTTTGAGCTGCTGAGGAGAAAGCACGGCTTCGTGTGCGGTGCGAGAAAGAAGATCACCTATACGGATGATGAGTTTGACTTAAGTCCGGGTGACATGCTCTTTGTCTACACGGACGGTGTACCGGAGGCAACAAACGGAAACGGCAAAAGATACGGCGAGGAGCGCATGATGGAAGCGCTGAACAAGAATATCGGATCCACACCCGAACAGCTCCTTAAAAAGATGCACGAGGATGTGGATTCCTTTGTAAAGTCCGCCGAGCAGTTCGATGATCTTACGATGCTTGCGCTCACGTATTACGGAGAGGCGAACAGGAAATAAAGATGCGTTATGATTGGAACCGATCCGATCCCGGATCGTGCCAATATATATTCTTTTTCAGGAGGAGAGAGATGGAAAAGCTATTCAAACTGAAACAAAACGGAACGACGGTCAAAACCGAGATTGTGGCAGGGTTAACCACCTTTATGACTATGGCCTATATCATAGCCTTAAACCCCAACCTGCTGACGAATTTCGATGTGGGAAGCTCACTGTGGAATGCAGTCTTTCTGGCAACCTGTATAGCATCGGCTATAGGTATGTTCTTCATGGCTTTTTTTGCAAATAAGCCGTTTGCCATGGCGCCGGGTATGGGCTTAAACAGTTTCTTTGCCCTGATAGCGGGAGAGTTCGCATCTGTGCTCGGTATATCTTACTTAGCCGGCTTCAGAGCAGCGCTGTGCATCGTTCTTATCGAGGGTATAGTGTTCGTTGTCCTTACACTTCTTCGCGTTCGTGAGAAGATAGTGGATTCCATTCCAATCGGTGTGAGACTCGGTATATCTCCGGCCATAGGAATCATGCTTATGAATATAGGCTTTGGTTCAAATGTCGGGATCTACGCCGAGGGAAACGGTTATTCCACTCCGTTTTACGTGATGAGGGACTTCTTCGGTGCGCTTACACCGAAGGTATTGAAGGACAATATGGGTGCTGAGTTCTACACCATGGAGCTTACCGTAGTGACCATGTTCATCGGACTTTTTGTGATCATCATCCTGGCACACAAGGGTATAAAGGGTGCGGTTTTGATCGGTATGCTGGTAGCTTCGATCATAGACTGGATAGGACAGGCTGTTTTTCTCAAGGTCAACCCGTTTGCACCGCTTACAAAGGCGTCGTGGGTGCCTCCTTTCTCTGACCTGGCCGAGACCACGCTTTTCAAGTTTGACTTCAAGACATTTTTCGATATAGGAATATTTACTGCGATAACCCTGGTAATAACCTTCTGTATCATAGATATGTTCGACACCATAGGAACTCTGGTAGGAACAGCTTCACGTGCAAATATGGTGGACGAGAACGGAAATATGCCGAACATGAAGGAAGCACTCTTATCGGATGCTATCGGAACCGTGACCGGAGCCTGCACGGGAACCTCTACCGTAACCACTTTTGTTGAGTCGGCTTCCGGCGTTGAGGCGGGCGGACGCACAGGTCTTACCGCGCTTACAACCGGAATCATGTTTCTCCTGTGTATGTTCATAGCACCTATCGCCGGTATCATTCCTGCATCGGCAACCTCATCGGCACTCATCTATGTGGGCATCGTTATGCTTTCGGGACTCAAGAATATACACTTCGATAAGATCGAGGAGCTTGTTCCCGTAGCGGTTATGCTCATCGCCATGCCGATATCGGGATCCATAGGTCATGCTATAGGTCTCGGACTTATCTCATATACGGTGATCTGCGTATTCACCGGAAAGCAGAAGGAGATACCTGTTCTTACTTACATAATATCCGCTATATTTATCCTAAAATTCTTCTTTGTGGCATAGAAGGACTTTCATAAAAGACGACAACGGGGACGGGGCTGATGACGAGTTAAATCTTGTCATCAGCCCCGTCCCCGTTGTCGTCTGACCTGTTTGATCACAGAGTCGCAAAGAATCTCTGAAGGGAATCCAAGAGCTTTTCTCTGGGTAATGATTTTAACAGATAACCGTCCGGACGGTGTCCGAGCAGCTTCATCACACCCTCTTTATCATTCATGCCTGTAAGAAATATGATGGGTATGTGTCCGTTTGCGGGATTGGAGCGTATACGCTGCATGACCTTTTCTCCGTTCATTCCCGGCATCTCGTAGTCGAGCAGGATAAGATCGGGACGCTTGCGGTCAAGATATGCAAGAGCGTTATGTCCGGAATGAGAGCAGTCGACGCTGTAGGATGAGGAAAGCCAGTTTTCCATGATATGCAGGAAATCCGGATCGTCATCTATCACAAGGATGGTGCGTGTACGGGCTTTTCCGAGATACATATGATGGTAATCCGATATGTCGGCTGCCATTTTATACAGATTGATCGGACGGGGATAAACCGATGATATGAATTCACGGTTGTGTATATTCTGAGCGGCCGCTATGTCAAGAGGATCGCCTGCGAGACAGAGCTTCTTGCCGTCATCACGGCATATTTCCGCAAGCATCGTGCTTATAACGCGAATATGATCATTATCTCCGGTCACATAGTAGAGCAGGATATTTGCATCGGTTCGGTGCTCGAGTATATCCTCCGGAACAGCCGGTACCGCGATCACCTTGAAGCCTTCGTCCTTAAGAGCAATGGTTATACCGCGTCCGACGATACCGGAATCGTCACCTATAAAGAGAACGGTCCGGTCCGTATTTTTGGTTTTTTTGCTCTGGATCGGGATCATTTTTTCGTAGCACGGGATCAGACTTCTGTATTCGTCGACCAAGGCAGGAGTCAGGGCGTGGATCAACGCGTATTCGTGATGCTCACATGCATACTCCAAGTCGGCGGCTATCTCCGAGATCGAATTGGCGCCTATGAGCTTTGCGACGCTCTTTAATGAATGGATCCTTAGCAGATACATGGGCCAGTTTTTATCACGTTCAAACTGTTCTATATTTGCGGCTTTTTCACTGATGGATTGTAAAAAGACCGTTAACGTATCCATGAAAGCAGCAGCGGTATCGCAGTGCTCGATCCCGCTCCTTAAGTCAAGCTGAGGAACGCTTTTCAGCCATGAGGGCAGGGAAGAGAGTTCCTTTGATATATGTTTATTCTTCTCGGCATCCGAGGGCAGGGAATAATCCCTGCCGGGAAGATATGTCATGAGCATGACCATAAGCTTCCCGGGATCTACCGGCTTGATCAGAACATCCGCGAATCCGGCAGCCTTATAGAGGCTTATGTAACTCTTGCCCTCGTCGGCAGTATGGCATATGACAGGTGTTTCGGCTCCCGTCTGACGAAATATATCCTTAAGACGCGCAAGAGTTTCCACACCGTCCATCCCAGGCATACGGTGATCGAGCAGGATCAGATCGTATGTGGTCTTTCGGCACATATCAAGGCATTCCTGACCGCTTTGCGCTAAATCGCACGAAACACCCATAGTCGAGAGGATGGAGGACATGATGGCATTGTTCACCGGCATGTCGTCTACTAAAAGAACACGTGCCGGATTGGAGTTGTTGTTTTCGTTCATGCTTTCTCTCCGAATAAATTCGTATTTTTCAGATGCTTAAATCATACCACATATCGGCATGAAAGTATATATTTATTGCGCTTAGAGAATAGGCTTTTTTGGTGGACTTTGTACCCTCTTTTGTTGTATAATAATAATGCTGACACCTATTCAATAAATGAAGTATAAAACAGGAGAGATATGGAAAAAAGCAGAAAGAAATTCATTAAAAGAAAATCTTTACGTCATAAGCTCACCCTCGCGGTGGTCATAAACTATCTGTTGCTCGGATCATTTACCGTGGTGACAGTAACTGCCCTGTTTTTTTATAATGTTGTGCGCGGACGTTACAGCGACAATGTCGATCTTGCAAAAACCATGGAAGATACCATTGTATCCCAGATCAATCTTTCGGAGCTGGTGGATGCGGTGGTTGCTCAGGAGCGTTCGGATCCCGATAAGTTCAGAAAAGAGATGTTTACTCAGGAAGCTGCAGACCAGGAGGGACAGCTTCTAAGCTATAAGTGGTACAACGAGGAAGATCCGCAGCTTGCAAAAAGAAGCGATTATCAATTTGTGCAGGATGTCCTCTATGCATTTAACAACAACAACCAAAACCTGAACGGAACCTCTCTCATGGTTTTTGATAAGAAAACTCATATAGCAAGTCTGCTGTGCGATGTGGAAAAGTTCGGAACGGGCAAGGCGGTCAGGACAGATTATGTCATGTGGCGTAATTTTGCCGATGAGGATCTGGTGCACATAGAGGAAGAAAGGTGGTCGCTCTTAAAGAATCTTTACCGCTATATGCGTGTGGATCCGAGCAACGTGGTATTTATCTGGTATGAGCCCGTTATCTACGAGGATGATGATGTTGTTGTATTTATAGAGGCAGATGTATTCTATACCAGATTTTTGAGCAACACACTGTCATTTATCGGTTTCTCTATCCTGTTCATCCTGGTTTTGGTACTGGTGATCGGTACCATTTATCACAGACGCATGACCAGGCTGATAGTTACGCCGCTCAATGCTATATCCGATGCGGCAAAGAGCTACACCGAGGATCACCTGAAGGGAGAGGGCAAAAAGGGACACTTTGCGGCTCTTTCGTTTAAATCGGGGGATGAGTTTGATGAGCTTGCGAAAACTATGGATGAGATGGAGCATGATATCGAATCCTTCGAACAGGATCTGACCCGTGTTACGGCCGAGCGAGAGAGAATGGCCGCCGAGCTTGATGTGGCGAGCCGTATTCAGTCGGATATGCTCCCGACGGATTTCCCGCTCTTCCCGGAGAAAAACGAGTTTGATCTCTTTGCATCCATGACGCCCGCAAAGGAAGTCGGCGGCGATTTCTATGATGCATTTATGATGGACGACGATCACCTCTGCATTGTAATAGCGGATGTGTCCGGTAAGGGTATACCGGCTGCGCTCTTTATGGTCAACTCCATGAAAACCATCCGATCACGGGCCGGAAACGGAGGTACACCGGCGGAGATCCTCTTTGATGTCAATAATATGCTTGTCAAGGGCAACAACGAGAAGATATTTGTTACCGTATGGCTGGCTATACTGACACTTTCTACAGGTGAAGTCATAGAAGCAAATGCGGGACACGAAAATCCGGCCATCGGTCACGGTGACGATGATTTTACTTATATTATGAGGAAGCACGGCTTCGTCCTGGGCGGTCGAAAGAATATGAAATATGTGGACGATACATTTACCATGGAACCGGGCGATACTCTCTTTGTCTATACTGACGGAGTAACGGAAGCTACAAATGCTTCGGGGGAGCGCTTCTACAACAACAGGCTTCTTGCTGCTTTAAATGAATCAAAGGGCAGGGAATCAATAGAGATCGTTCACCATATGAAGGAAAGGATCGATGAGTTTGTCAGTGAAGCACCGCAGTTCGATGATCTTACCATGTTGGCAATCACATATCACGGAAAACAGATGGAAAATGAGATTACTGTAAAGGCTGAGGTCTCCCGGCTTGACGATGTCATGAATTTTGTGAACAAGAGACTGGAGGAGTCGGGTGTTGAACACAGGCTGGCGTTAAAGCTCGGAATGGTGGTCGATGAGGTTTTCACAAATGTATCGAAATACGGATACAAGGATGAACCCGGAGATATCACGGTGTGCGTATTTGTGGCACCGGACAGGAGCAAGGTTACACTGAGATTCATAGACAGCGGTGTTCCCTATGATCCCTTGGCTAAGGAGGATCCGAATATCACCAGGATCAAGGAGGGACGAAAGCCCGGCGGCCTCGGGATATTTATGGTCAAAAAGACTATGGATGAGCTTGAGTATGAATACAAAAACGGACATAACATCTTTACAGTGAGCAAAAATATGTAATAAAGCTTTTGCGGCCGTGACGCGAAAAAGACGGGAACAGGATCATCCCGGTCAGACAGCGTCACGGCGGCATGCTATATGCTATCCCGAGCGAGAGGATCCTGTCCGTATGTTACCGATCGGAGGTCAGTCACTGAATTATGGCATAAAAAAGGCGAGTCTGAGGATCTTGAAAATACAGCTTGACGAAACATCGAATCATTAGTAAAATAGTAGGATATTAAACACGTTTTATGTGCAGGATTAGTACATCGGTAGTATATCAGCTTCCCAAGCTGAGGAGGCGGGTTCGATTCCCGTATCCTGCTTTATTTTTATAGTAAGAATGGAGGGTGGATACAATGGCAGATGAGTTAATGAGCTTCGGTAATTCCGAAAGGGAATTATTTGATATCAGTACAGCAAAGCAGGAGTATTCCGAGGAAAGAGCCTACTGTGAGGGCATAAAGTACTATCTGAAGAGGGTAAAGAAGAACAAGGGCGTCTCTATGGATAGTGAGCTCAAGGGCAAGATAAGGAAGTTTGACGAGGCGTTTCAGTCATTTATGGAGCGCCATACTTCGGGTGAGATATATGAGATGGAGGAGTTCTTCGGCAGGTTTTATCCGGAGGGCGTGCTTGAACAGAAGCTTCAGGATTTCGGTTTGAAGCTCGAATTCGACAGCATATCGGAATATCTTATGAATTTAAAGAAGATTTATTTTTAGATGAGAGAGAAGAAAAGCGGTAAGTTAATGCTTCTGAAGAAAGCAGATTTACTGCTTTTTTTTGCTGTGATAATTCTTGGTGCCGGATTTTTTATGATCTATCGAATGAGCCTTGATGACGGAAAAAGAGTGAAGGTGAGTGTGGACGGTGAGGTCGTATACGAGGGTTCGCTGAACGAGGACCACACGGAAGAGATAACCTGTCCGGGAGGTCGGAACGTGCTTGTTATAGAGCAGGGTGAAGCGCGGGTAAGCGAGGCGGACTGCCCGGATAAGATATGCGCCAAGCATAAGCCTGTTTCAAAATCCGGAGAGACGATCATCTGTCTTCCGCATAAGCTGGTTGTGGAGGTGACGGAATGAAGGGTTCAAGAAGAGCGGCGTATGTCGGAGTTCTTTCGGCCCTGGCTATCGTCCTGTCTTATCTTGAGAGTCTGATCCCGGTATTTATAGCGGTTCCCGGGGTTAAGCTCGGACTCGCGAACGCGGTCATAGTCGTGGTCCTTTACAAGCTGGGGGCACGCGAAGCATTTATGGTAAATATGGTGAGGATAGCGGTTTCGGGCATCCTGTTCGGCAATCCGGTCATGTTCCTCTACAGCTTATGCGGGGGCGTGGTTTCATATGCGGTTATGCTTGTCCTCAAGAAGCTTAAAGTTTTTTCAGTATCGGGAGTAAGCATCGCGGGTGCGGTGTCTCATAACCTTGCGCAGACGATCCTTGCATGCTTCATTCTTGAAAATGGTTCGATTGCGTATTATATGTCTGTGCTGCTCATAACCGGTGCTGTATCCGGCCTTCTTATAGGAGTCCTGGCCTCTGCCATAACGGAATCTGTCAGATTCAGGTAGCAGCCGCTGCATTTTATAGTGCATGGCTTTTCAAATGCGTATATCTTTTTTTCTGAAAATGTGTTATCGTATAGGTATATTTTTTTCACTGATATTATGTCACAGCCGATAAATTTGAAGAAACAGGAGATTATATAAAAAGAAGATGATCTTAGCATGTCAGAATATAAGCAAGAGCTTCGGTGAAAAGGAGATCCTGAAGGGAATCAGTTTTCACATAGAGGAGAAGGAGAAGCTTGCGATAGTCGGTATCAACGGTTCGGGAAAGACCACACTCCTTAGGATAATAATGGGCGAGGAGTCTGCGGATGAGGGGCAGGTGGTCAAGGCAAAGGATGTAAACATCGGTTATCTCTCGCAGCATCAGGATGTGTCTTTTGACGATACCATCTACGCGGAGATGCTCAAGACAAAGAGCGAGATAATCGAGACCGAGAGGCGTATAAGAGAGCTTGAGCAGCTTATGCACGGCAGGGAGGGAGAAGAGCTTGAGGCCCTGATGGAGGAGTATAACAGACTCACAAGCTACTACGACCGGGAGAACGGTTATGCTTACGAAAGCGAGATAACCGGTGTCTTAAAAGGACTCGGCTTCACCGAGGAGGACTATAACAGGCATATGAATACTCTGTCGGGCGGACAGCGCATGAGAGTGGCTCTCGGACGACTGCTCCTTAAGAAACCGGAGCTTATCATACTCGATGAGCCCACAAACCATCTGGATATGCCTGCGATAGCATGGCTCGAAGGGTATCTTTCTTCATACCCGGGAGCTGTCATAGTTGTGAGCCATGATCGTTATTTCATAGACAGGGTTGCGACCAAGGTGGTCGGAATAGAGCTCAAAAAGGCGACCGTATATCACGGAAATTACAGCTATTATGCCGCCAAGTATAAGGAGATAAGAGAGTCGCAGCTCAAGGCATATATGAACCAACAGGCCGAGATAAAGCATCAGCAGGAGGTCATAACCAAGCTTAAGTCCTTCAACCGCGAGAAGTCCATCAAGCGTGCTGAAAGCAGGGAGAAGATGCTCGACAAGATGGATGTCATAGAGCGACCGGAGACGGTTAGAGCGGACATGAGGATGACTTTGGAGCCTTCTGTCGAAAGCGGAAATGATGTGCTGACAGTCACCGGTCTTACGAAGAGATTCGGCAGTACCGAACTGTTTAACGGATTAGACTTCGAGATCAAAAGAGGTGAGAAGGTTGCTCTGATCGGCGGGAACGGAACCGGCAAGACGACCATACTGAAGCTTATCAACCGCATCACTCCCAAGGATGCCGGTACCATAACCTTAGGCTCGAGGGTGACTATAGGTTACTACGATCAGGAGCATCAGGTCTTGAATCCCGAGAAAACCATATTTGATGAGATATCCGATGCATTTCCGGAGCTGAATAACACAAGGATAAGAAATGTCCTCGCGGCATTTCTTTTTACCGGAGATGATGTGTTCAAGCAGATAAAGGACCTGTCAGGCGGAGAGAAGGGCAGGGTGTCCCTGGCGAAGCTTATGCTCTCGCCGGCCAATTTCCTTATCATGGATGAGCCGACGAACCACCTGGATATCAACTCAAAGGAGATCCTTGAGGACGCCCTGAGGGAGTACACCGGCACGGTGCTTGTTGTAAGCCATGACAGATATTTCATAAACCGCATAGCCACCAGGATAGTGGAGTTAAAGGACAGGAAGCTCTTTGGCTTCATAGGCGACTATGATTATTACGAGTCACACAGGGATACGGTCTACAGCGCTCAGTCGGGCGGGACCGGCGCGCAGGACCGCGGTACGGAACAGATATCCTCGTCTAAAGAAAGCTTCCTCAAGGAGAAGGAGGACAGGGCGCGTCAGAAGAAGCGGGAGAATGATCTGAAGAAGCTTGAGGCGCGTATAGAGCAGCTTGAGACAGAGATCGAAGAGATAGACGGCGCTATCAATCTTCCGGAGAATGCAACAAATGTGGCGAAGCTTACCGAGCTCAGTACGAAGAGAGAGGAGCTCGACAAGGAGCTCATTGAGGTGTACGACGAGTACTACAGATTGGAGGCGGAAGAGTGATATTTTCAAAGGGAAGTTCCGCGAAGAAGGAACTTGAAACCGCATTAAACGAGATACAGATCAACCTTGAGAATAACTACAAGGACCTTGCCATAAAGGCTTATACCGACGCCAGGACGCTCATGGATAAGTACAGCGCGGACGGATCGCTCAAGGAAAGGGATTTAAAAAAGCTCAGTGAACGTATGGAGTCGTATTCAAAGCGCATGGCAGGGTATAAGTCACAGTCAGGTAAGGTTCTATGAGCAGGAAACTGATACTTCTTTTGAAGATGCTTGCCCTGTCGGCTGCCATGATAGGAGTAAGTGTTCTTATACTGAAGCAGAGAGAGGGCAAGACGACATCCGATAGTCAAACAGAGTATTTCTTTGCTATGGGAACCTCGCAAAGCCTTACTCTGTACGGAGTTCCGGCTTCCATGAGACAGGGACAGACCGAAAGGATAAAGGCCATACTCTCGGATGAGACGGAAAAGCTTATATCCTGGAGGCGTGAAGACAGCGAGACATATAAGCTTAACGCCTCATATGTGGCCGGTGAACCCTATGAGGAAATAAGCGATGAGCTTTATTCGGTCATAGAGACATCGCTTGATATAGCCGGGTTAAGCGGCGGAGCGTGCGACCTGACCGTAAGACCTCTCGCGGACCTGTGGGGTATAGAGGATAAGAGCGAGGAAGAGTTCTCGGTGCCACCGGATGAGGACATAGAAAATGTGCTTAAGCTCACAGGCTATGAGCATGTGAAGCTTAGAGACGGTGCTCTGATCATAGACAGGCAGGGAGTACAGCTTGATTTCGGCGCCTGCGGCAAGGGCTATGCACTCGATAAGGTAAGAGAGTTCCTCGATACGGGTAATGTAGGCGGAGCCGTGGTTTCCTGCGGAGGAAGCATACTTGTCTACGGCAGCAGGGATGACGGCAAGGACTTTAAGGTAGGCATAAGAGATCCTTTTAAGGATGACGGCAGCGTAAGAGGCTATCTGTCCGTGCCCGAAGGCAACTGCCTTTTTGTGTCGACTTCGGGTGATTATGAGAAGTATATCGAGAAGGATGGTAAAAGGTATCATCATATTCTTGATACAAAAACCGGTCGGCCTGCGGACAGCGGACTTTCGTCCGTTACCGTGACAGCGGATAACGGTCTGGTAAGCGATGCGCTATCCACGGCATGCTTTGTGCTCGGGGAAGAAAAGTCCCTTCCGCTGCTTGAAAAGTATGGCTGCTCGGCAGTTTTTATAGACCGTGAGGGGAAGATGAGCTTCGCGGGAAATGCTAAGGATATGTATAAAGATTCATAAAAAGATTCTTCGGAGTGTCAATACAATAGAAGCGAAGGATCTTATAAACGGGGGTATATAAGATGAAATGGCTTGAACATTTGAAGACGATCAATGCACACAGGCGCGAGGTGAGAAAGAACTGCTTTGCGATAGGTCTTTACTGGCAGGGGCTTACACATGACCTGTCAAAGTACTCATGGACGGAGTTTTCCATGGGGGCGAAGTACTATCAGGGCAACAGGAGCCCGAATGATGCCGAGCGCGAGGACAAGGGTTATACCTCAGCGTGGCTTCATCACAAGGGGCGGAACAAGCATCACCTTGAGTACTGGATAGACTATAGTGTAGACAAGACCAAGGGACTCGTGGGCTGTCGTATGCCGGAGCGTTATGTCCTTGAAATGTTCTGCGACAGGATAGCAGCCTGCAAGATATATAACGGGGACAGCTACTATCAGGGACAGCCGCTTGAGTATTATAACAAGGGCCGTGCAGGCAAGCTTCTCCACGAGGAGTCTAAAGCCATGCTGGTAAGTCTCCTTACCATGCTCGCAGAAAAAGGGGAGAGCTACACCTTCAGGTATGTTAAGGAAAACTATGTACTGCCCATAAGACGGAACATGGTTAAAAAGATATGTCCGCCTGTATATTTTATCGTAAAGCTTATAGCTAAGTTCACAGGAAAAG
>ONVB01000340.1 GCA_900321145.1 uncultured Eubacteriales bacterium
GTCGGAAACCATCGACAAGCTTAAGGAGATCATGAAAAGCCAGCATGTGGAGAGACTTCAGACCGGCGAGTGCGGCATAGAGGGCGGCATAGAGCTGATGGAGCTTATAACCGGGTTTGAGAGGATAGCTTCACACTGTTCAAATATCGCGCTTCATATAATCAAGAGAGTCGGCGGTGACAAGGACTTCGACGAGATGCATGGGCACACGGCGGATGCGTCGAGCGAAGAGTACAAGGCGCTTTATCTGTACTATGAAGCACAGTATGTAAGACCGATATTAAGCAAAAAGCCGGAGAAGCAGGCTAAACCCGCCAAGGCAGAAAGGGCTGAGAAGACCGAGAAGGTTCAGAAGCCTGATAAGACAGATAAAGTTCAGAAGCCCGATAAGACTGAAAAGGTTCAGAAGTCGGATAAAGTTGAAAAGCCCGATAAGGCTGAAAGGACAGAGAAAGCCGAAAAGACGGAGAAGCAGTCCAAGAAGGATAAGTCTGTCAAGGGTGATAAGGGCGGAAAGAGCGATAAGTCCGAAAAGACAGAAAAGCAGGTGAAGACCGAGAAGCCGGAGAAAGCGGAAAAGCAGGTGAAGACCGAAAAGTCAGAAAAGCCGGAGAAGATAGAAAAGCCGGAGAAGTCAGATAAGTCGGAGAAGCAGAATAAGGTCAACAAGGGTGACAAGCCCTCTAAAAAATCTGCGGAGAAGCAGGATAAATCGGGAAAGTCGGATAAAACGGACAAGTCCGACAAAGCAGACAAAAAGAGCAGTGACAAGAAGCAGAAGTAAAGGAGCCGACAGCATTTCAGGTAATGAAGACCGAGGAAGAGGATGTAAAGCTCAATAAAGGAAAAGACAAGATATTCAGGATGATCTCCGTGGGTGTTGTGGATGAGCCGCTCAATCAGGCGTATGACATCATCAGCACCCTGGCACTTATCCTGAACCTTACCGCAGCCGTGCTGAATACTTATGACAACATGGCTGCGCTTTTTGGTGATGTCTTTATGATCATAGATTCGGTGACCGTGGCCTTCTTTGCAATCGATTATGCGCTGAGGATAGTCACGGCCGACTGTCTCTTCCCGAATCTTACCATGAGGCGGGCGGTCTTAAAATATATCTGTTCATTTACCGGAATAATCGACCTGCTTTCCTTCCTTCCGCATTATCTTCCGTTCTTCTTCCCGGGCGGAACCGCGGTGTTCAGGATGTTCAGGGTAATACGTATATTGAGGCTTTTCAGGATAAATGCATACTATGATTCGCTCCATGTCATCACGGAGGTAATCTCCGGCAAGAAGCAGCAGCTGCTGTCGTCGGTATTTATCATAGTAGTGCTTATGGTCGGATCGAGTCTGTGTATGTACAGTGTGGAGCATGAGTCTCAGCCGGAGGTGTTTGAGAATGCATTTTCGGGCATATGGTGGTCAGCCTCGACTCTTCTGACGGTCGGCTACGGTGATATATATCCGGTGACCTCGCTGGGTAAATTCTTAGGCATAGTTATCTCGTTTCTGGGAGTCGGGATGGTTGCTATCCCCACAGGTATCATCTCCGCCGGATTCGTCGAGCAGTACCAGAAGCTCAAGAAGATGGGGGATGACGGCGAGATAGGACTTCATTTTATAAGGATAGAAATAAAGCCGCAGGACGATTGGTGCGGCAAGGAGATAAATGATATAAAGCTTCCCACGGGAGCTATAATCGCGATCATATTACGAGGGGACAAGACGCTTATCCCGAGGGGAGATGTCAGGCTCAGATCGGATGATATAGTGGTTCTCGGAGCAGAGAGCCTTAAGGATGAAAACCTTATAGACTTAAAGGAGATAGTGATCAGGAAGAATCATCCGTGGATGGGCAAGGCCATAAGAGATCTGGATATATCGAGACAATCATATATATTTATGGTAAAAAGAAGAGATAAAGTTATCGTGCCGAAAGGCAGCCTGGTGCTGCTCACGGACGACATAGTGTTTGTTTATTCCAAGCTCAGCAGAGAGAGCCTGGATGCGGGATTCTGATGAATAAAGATTCTTCGTCACTTTGCTATAGTATTGATACAGTGTCATTCTGAGGGCGTATGCCCGAAGAATCTTATATAACATGGAGGAAAAAGAAAATGATCAACGAGTATTACAAGGAAATGACTGGCAAGGGTTCGGTCATAAGGGAGTTCTTCACCTATGCAAATGCCCGCGCCGCAGAGATAGGCAAGGAGAATATAGTGAATTTCTCTTTGGGCAATCCCTCGGTCCCGACTCCTCAGGAGTTCACGGATTATATGAAGGAGCTGCTTGAGAATGAAGATCCGGTTGCGCTTCACGGTTACAGTCCGACACTTGGCAAGGACTCGACCAGGGAGGCGATCGCCGCTTCACTCAACCGCCGTTTCGGGATGAATTACGGCAAGGAGCACATCTTCCCGACGACCGGTGCGGCAGGCGCTATAGCTCACGCCGTAAGATGTGTGGTCAAGGAGGGAGATGAGGTTATCACCTTCGCACCCTATTTCCCGGAGTATAATCCGTACATAGAGGGTGCCGGAGCTGTACTCAAGGTTGTGCCCGCGGACATAGAGACATTCCAGATAAATTTCGATGCATTCTTAGAGATGATGAACGAGAAGGTTGCGGCGGTCCTTATCAACAGCCCCAACAATCCATCGGGTATAGTATACTCAACCGAGACCATAACCAGACTTGCGGATATCTTAAGAGAAAAGCAGGAGGAGTACGGCCACGAGATATTCCTTTTGACGGATGAGCCGTACAGAGAGATTGTGTTTGCCGGAACAGACTCACCCTTCGTGTCAAAGTTCTATGACAATTCCATCTGCTGCTATTCATTTTCAAAGTCCCTCTCACTTCCGGGAGAGCGTATAGGTTATGTGGCAGTGAACCCGAAGGCTAAGGACGCAGAGTACATCGTGCCGATGTGCGGTCAGATCTCGCGCTTTACCGGCCACAACTGCCCGCCGTCCATCATACAGCTTGCTGTCGAGAAGGTCTTGGACATAACCTCCGACCTTTCGATATATGAGAGAAATGCAGACAAGCTCTACAGGGAGCTGACAAGGATCGGTTACCATATAGTAAAGCCGGGCGGTACATTTTATATGTTCCCGAGGGCGCTGACCGATGACGCAAATGAGTTCTGCTGGAGAGCGGCAAAGGAGCTTAATCTGATCATCGTGCCGAGCGACAGCTTCCGCGTGCCGGGACACTTCCGTATATCTTACTGTGTGACCGAGGATGTGGTGGAACAGTCGATACCGCTGTTCGAGAAGCTCTACGAGATGTATTCATAAGGCTTATGCTTTGCCGCAGGATAAGACCCGCGCAAACGACATTAAATAAGTAGAAAGATTTCAGTATTATCCTTGTAAATCAAGGACTGAAATGGTAAAATACAAAACAGTCTTAAAATAAAAAATATAAGGAGAATGACCATGGCACAGACAATCAAATTCGACTTTTCAAACGCAGAGTTCAAGGCTGACAAGGCTTCGGTTGAGGCTATCAAGGACAGGGTGGCAGCAGCGAAGAAGACACTTCTCGAGAAGACAGGTGAGGGCAATGACTTCCTCGGCTGGATAGACCTTCCGGTTGACTATGACAAGGAGGAGTTCGACAGGATCAAGAAGGCAGCAGAGAAGATCAAGAGCGACTCGGACGTGCTCATCGTGATCGGTATCGGCGGCTCATACCTCGGTGCACGCGCAGCTATCGAGGCACTTCGCCACAGCTTCTACAATGCGGTTGACAAGAGCGTTAGAAAGACTCCGGAGATCTACTACTGCGGTAACAACATATCAAGCACATATATGAACGAGCTTATGGATGCTGTTGCAGACAAGGATTTCTCTGTAAATGTTATCTCAAAGTCAGGTACTACGACTGAGCCGGCTATCGCCTTCAGGATCTTCAAGAAGAAGCTTGAGGCTAAGTACGGTAAGGAAGAGGCTGCAAAGAGAATCTACGCTACTACCGACAGAGCTAAGGGAGCGCTTAAGACTCTTTCGACAGAGGAAGGCTACGAGACATTTGTTGTACCGGACGATGTAGGAGGAAGATACTCGGTGCTCACAGCCGTAGGACTTCTCCCGATAGCTGTTTCGGGCGCTGATATAGATAAGCTTATGCAGGGCGCAGCTAACGCACGCGAGTACTGTAAGGCAAATGACTACGATACAAATCCTGCTATGCAGTACGCTGCATACAGAAATGTGCTTCATGAGAAAGGTCTCGGCATGGAGATCCTTGCGAACTATGAGCCGGCGCTTCACTTCGTATCAGAGTGGTGGAAGCAGCTCTACGGCGAGAGCGAGGGCAAGGACGGCAAGGGTATATTCCCCACGGCTGTTGATTTCACAAC
>ONVB01000241.1 GCA_900321145.1 uncultured Eubacteriales bacterium
CTTGCATATTTTTTCATGTTCATCAATGCAATCTGCTATCTTTCTTCCAATACTAAAAATAATATCCTGATGAACAAATGACGGATGCGCCATCATATAAAGCTTACCGTCAATCAGCTCCGCACGCTCCCCCTCCGGAAGAGAGTCTATATACTCTGTAGTATAAAGCTTGGATTTATATTCATCATTATGAACAGCGTCCATAATCGCACCCCCCTCGTAACTATAGAATCTACTTGCACATATGATCATTCTACACCAAATGCCGGTCACATTCAAGGCTGAAAGAATATACAAAACCGTTGCATTATCATATTGATAAGGCTAAAATAAGGGCAGTGATTTTGAACCAAAATAAATCAGGGAGGTTAACAAAATGAGCAAAATCAATGACTATTTAACCCAGGCTGAGGTGTTCTTTCTTGCCACTGTGGACGGAGACCAGCCTAAGGTAAGGCCGCTTGCGGCTCACTTGGATATGGACGGCAAGGTTATCTTTGGTGTAGGTGACTTCAAAGATGTGTATAAACAGCTTGTTGCCAACAGCAAGTGTGAGATTGTTGCTTCAAAGCCGGACGGACACTGGATGCGATACACCGGTAAAGCTGTCTTTGAAACGGACGACAAGTACGCCGAGGCCATACTTGACGGTATGCCGCATCTAAGGGATATCTACAACGAAAAAACAGGCAACAAGATGATGTGCTTCCACCTTGAAGACGCAACGGCTGTGGATATTTTCATTATGACAGTGGGAGAGAGCCTGCTGTAATTAACAAAGGAGAAAAACATGGAGAGAAAATCAAGAAAACTGTTATACTTCAAACTCAGTCTGCTATTAGCGCTCGCATTTATGCTGAGTACAAATGTACTGCACGTTAAGGCAGCGGATTCGGATTTTACGGTAACCTATGATTTTAACGGCGGAATCGGAAGGTACTGGGATGTTGACAACAATGAGTATGAAAAAAGTGTCATTACCGTTTCATACCCGGCAGCCGCATACAGTGTCGGAGATACTTTCAGGATTTCGTATAGCGTACCGGTAAGTGCTTTTGTTGATCCGTATGACGGTTATATGGTCGCCAAGCCCTTAAAATCAGGATACTCCTTCAATGGCTGGGCCGTTAAAGGAACAACCGATGTAATATGGAATTATACTGTAACCGACAAACCGGTTACCTTTGTTGCACAGTGGACTTACAATGCGGATACCTACCCGAAGGATTCGGAATTACAAGGTACCGTTGACACAAGCAAAGCAAGCACAACCATATCCGGTACATTTACCAAGCCGAACGGAACCCATCTTTACAAGATGGTTCTTCCCGCAGGAAAGAGCATAAAGCTTGATGCGGATGTACAGGGAAATGGCATCGGGGATCCTGTTAAGATATCCTCCGGCTGGGGAGCCGGCGGAAGTGATAACGGTCCGGGCTTAAGCATCTTAAAGTACGACGAGGATTACCATTATTTAGATGCAATTCACTCCTGGGGAGAAGATTTCGGAACCAAGCAGACCTTCTACCTGAATGAAGGAACCTATTACCTTTACGTCATCTGTGACAAAGTCGCGGGAACCGGCAAGGACAGTAACGGCAATACCATATACACCGGATACTCGGATAAGACATATTACAAATCTTACAAGTATTCAATCGGACTGAAGTTCACCGAGGTTGAAGATGTAGCAAAGGGCATACAGAACGGAAATCGATTTGTGGACGCTGTTGACATCAACTTAGGAGATACAGTAAAGGGTGTGGTTCCGCTTTGCTCTACAGGTGACGCCAATGCAAACGCAAGCTTAGGAGGTTACAGCGAGAATTACAGATTCACAATTGATACGAAAACTACAGTAACGGCAGAACTTTCAAACTACGATAAAAATGCAAAATATACCTTCATGGGACTGTATAAAGAAGGTGATACTCCTTACTATGCCGATCTTGTTAAGAGACTGCCTGTTGTCTGGGGCGAAGACGGTGAAAAGTATACCGAAGACCACAGTATAACGGCAGAGCTTGAACCCGGAACTTATTTCCTGTATATGGAAATAAACAGCGGTCTGATGCAGGTTGTCTATTACGGCACTCCTTATACCCTCTCCTTGAGAGATGCAAGCCTTTCAACGGATATAAGCAGCTGTACCGTATCAGCTATATCTGCAAAGGCTTACACAGGCAAGGCAGTTACTCCGGCAGTTACGATCAAGGACGGAAGCAAGAAGCTTGTCAAAGGAACGGACTACACAGTAGCCTACTCCAACAATACCAAGGCAGGCAAGGCAAGCGTTACCATAACCGGTATCGGGGCTTACAAGGGAACGGTTACAAAGACCTTCCTTATTAAAAAGCCGGTTCTTTCATACAGAGCTTATGTTCAAAAAAAGAACTGGATGGCTTGGCAGACAGCTAAGGTATCGGGTACAAATGCATCAACTATGGCCGGAACAACCGATAACCTCAGGATGGAGACAATCCAGATGAAGCTTTCCGGGATATCAGGTGCCATCAAGTATCGTGCATATGTAGAGAAAATGGGCTGGACACAGTGGGCAACTACTGCAGATACCACAACCTACGCCGGTACAAAGGGACAGAGCAAACGTGTGGAGATGATCCAGATTCAGGCTTCAGGAGAGATTGCTACACTCTACGACATGTACTACAGAGCTTACTCAGAAAAGTTTGGCTGGCTCGGATGGGCTAAAAGTGGTGAGAAGTCCGGTTCCGCCGGATACGGAAGAAAGCTCGAGGCATTCCAGGTTAACTTCGTAAGTAAGGGTGATAAATTCTCAGTTAAGTCTGACAGGACAAAATGCTTCTATGACAAGACAAAGGATGGTGCGAATCCCAAATAGGCTGATCAGGTAATGATTTAGATAAATTAAAAAAACGCTTTACATTTCCGGGGAAAATGAGTAAAATAGTTCTGTTGGCATGTTTCCGTAGCTCAGCAGGATAGAGCGACCGCCTCCTAAGCGGTAGGTCGGGTGTTCGAATCACCTCGGGAACGCGACTGAGGCGGAAAGCAAATAGCTTTCCGCCTTTTCTTATGCATCATCTACCTATTTGATTCGGCTGTAAGATTCTTTCATTATGAAGATGTATTGATAAAGGGGTAAACTATGTATCTTGTATTCGATGTGGGCGGAACTTTCATAAAATATGCATGGATGACAAAGGACGGAGATATACTCGAGAAGAGTAAGATCAAAACTCCGGTTGCTTTTGATAATACGGTAGACGATTTTATCAAAACCATTAGACAGGTATATCTTGAATATAAAGAAAAGGGTGAAGTCGAGGGAATAGCCATGGACCTTCCCGGACAGGTGGATGTAAAAAGAGGCTTCGTATATCTCGGCGGAAGCGTACACTACATAAGGCATATGTTTATCGCGGACATGGTTTCTAACGCATGCGACGGAGTTCGCGTTACCTTAGAAAATGATGCAAAGGCAGCAGCTCTTGCCGAGGTCTGGCTCGGGAACGCCAGGGGCATGAAGGACGCAGTGGTGATGGTCCTCGGAACCGGTGTAGGCGGCGGTGTCATAATAGACGGAAAGGTGCATCACGGCTTCGGAATGCTTGCGGGTGAATTCTCATACATACCCGCTCACATAGACAGGGCAAGGGTGGACTCCTTAGTCTGCATGGATCAGTTCAAGACCGTTGAGGAAGTGATGATGCACAACATACCCGTCGCATCGGATTATATGTCACTTTCTGCCCTTTGCTACAGGGCCTCGGTGATCAAGGGAGTACCGCGCAGCGAGATCAGCGGTGAGCTTATCTACAAGTGGGCGGCAGAGGGTGACCGCGAGATGAACGGACTTCTCGAGGATATGTACTTCGAGATAGCAAAGATGTGCCTCTCTCTTTACCTTGTGGTAAACCCGGAGGTTATACTTCTCGGCGGAGGAATAAGTTCGAATCCGCTCTTCGTTGAGGGAGTCAGCAAGTATATCGAAAAGCTCAAGGTATTGAGCCACATCTTTGATGACATAAAGATCGACACCTGCAAGTTCAACAACGATTCGAATCTGTACGGAGCACTGTATAATTTTATGCAGATATATAACGCAGTATGAAAAATGCTGTAACCAGCTTGCAAGAGTGTGTGAATAGTGTTTCAAATCTTTTCGCGGAGATTTTCGTAAAATCAGCAGCGAACGGTCCGAAGTTGAGTGCTCAGAAATCGCATAAGTGAAGCGAAGCGAAACGGTTGTGCGATTTCGTGCAACGAAACGAGGACTTGAGCGCCCTGATTTAGAAAATC
>ONVB01000078.1 GCA_900321145.1 uncultured Eubacteriales bacterium
CCGTCCAGGCCCGCTACCACCCTGTAGAACGGTGTGGGAACGAAGTTTCTTATCTCCCTCTCTCTGGCAACTATCATCCCGAGTACACAGGTCATAACCCTGCCTACCGCTATGACGCACTTATCCACACCGAGGTACTTCTTAACCTGATAGCTGTACTTCAATGTAAGCGCTCTGGAGAAGTTGATACCCATCAGGTAATCCTCCTGCGCCCTTAAGTAGGCAGCGTCCGACAGATTGTCGTAGGCAGATATGTCCTTGGCTTCGGCTATTCCGCGCTTTATCTCCTCCTCAGTCTGGGAATCGATCCAAACACGCTTCCTCTTCTTATCCTTCGGAACCTTCGCCATCTCGTCCACGAGCCTGTAGATGTACTCACCCTCGCGTCCCGAGTCGGTGCACACATATATGCAGCCTACATCGTCGCGGTTTAAAAGCCTGCTTACCACATTGTACTGGTTTGCCGCGCTTTCTATGATCTCGTACTTGTACTCCTCGGGGATAAAAGGTATGGTCGCAAAGTCCCATTTCTTAAGAGCCGGATCGTATACATCCGGGTAGCTCATGGTGATAAGATGTCCGACGCACCATGTAAATATGGAGTCCTCCGTCTCGATATAACCCTTCGAAGAACTCCCTGTAGAATTTTTAACGCCGAGTGCCTCGGCAAACTGCCTGGCGACACTCGGCTTCTCTGCTATGTATAGATTCTTCAAATGTAAAACCTTTCGTAAGTCCCTGTTACTTTACTTCTCTGTAAATGATATCGGATCTCTTCGGTCCGTTTGATACCATGGTTATCGGGAAGCCTATCTCGCTCTCGATAAACTCTATATACTTCCTGCAGTTTTCGGGAAGCTGATCGTACTCCTTTATGCCTCTTATATCGGTCTTCCAGCCCGGGAAGGTCTTTAAAACAGGCTTTGCTTTCTCGAGCTTGGATGTAACCGGGAAGTCCTTCACAACCTCACCGTCTATCTCGTATCCGACGCATACCGGAATCTCATCGAGGTAACCGAGCACATCGAGCACCGTAAATGCAACCTGGGTTGTACCCTGTATACGGCAGCCGTACCTTGTAGCCACGCAGTCAAACCAGCCCATTCTTCTCGGTCTTCCCGTAGTAGCGCCGTACTCACCGCCGTCACCGCCGCGCTTTCTCAGCTCATCTGCTTCATCGCCGAAAATCTCGCTAACAAATGCTCCGGCTCCGACTGCTGAGCTGTATGCCTTTACAACAGTCACAATATCCTTTATCTCGTACGGAGGAAGGCCTGCGCCTATAGCACCGTAAGCGGCAAGAGTCGAGGATGAGGTGACCATGGGATATATACCGTGATCCGGATCCTTAAGCGAACCGAGCTGTCCCTCGAGCAGTATATTCTTTCCTTCCTTTATGGCGTCGTACAGATATGCACTCACATCACATACATACGGCTCGACCATGGTCCTGTACTCCATAAGAGTATCGAAAAGCTCGTCCGCATCAAGCAGCGGCTTATGATACAGATGCTCTAAGAGAACATTCTTCGTCGCTATAACTCTCTCTATCTTCTCCTTAAGCGATGCCTCATCAAAAAGCTCGCTTACCTGGAAGCCTATCTTCGCATACTTGTCCGAGTAAAACGGAGCGATTCCCGACTTTGTAGATCCAAATGACTTGCCGGCAAGTCTCTCCTCCTCATAAGAATCAAACAAAATGTGGTAAGGCATCACCATCTGTGCCCTGTCAGACACAAGAAGCTTCGGCTTCGGCACGCCCTTCTCTATGATCGAATTGAGTTCCTTGAAAAGAACCGGAATATTTAAAGCAACGCCGTTTCCTATGATGCTTGTGGTGTGATCGTAGAACACTCCCGAGGGAAGTGTGTGCAGCGCGAACTTACCGTAGTCATTGACTATAGTATGTCCCGCATTGGCTCCGCCCTGAAAGCGGATTATGATGTCTGCCTTCTCGGCAAGCATATCCGTGATCTTGCCCTTGCCTTCATCACCCCAGTTTGCTCCAACGATTGCCTGAACCATATATATATCCTCCCGATACTATAATAATCACGCCGGAAATGTATTGCATTTCCGCCTATAATATGCATACACAGCATTTCCATTTTATACCCATAACGTATAAAATGCAACCATTTTATGTGCCAAACCGGGGCTTTGCGCGATCTCACGTTACAGTTTGGCAGTCGGCACCGGGCGGCGTTATAAAAAACAGGTCACCCACCCGTTACTCATACGTTATGCATTTATAAAAAAAAGAGTTTATTTCTTTACGGATTTATGATATCATATATGTGTTTTTTATAATAAAAAAAGGAACCGTGATTTATGTTAGGTATTGGGGAAAACAAGAAGAATACAGCGCTTTTTATAAAGGCTATATCGAGCATATATGTATCTATGCACAATATAGACCTTGTTAACGACACCATCGAGGGCATAAACGGCTCGGCCGACGAGCTTCCCGGGATGACCAAAGGAAAGAATCCCAATGCCGCTTCTCTCCTTGCGAGGATAGTCGATAAGATAATCGACGAGCGTTCCAAGGACGATATGCTTGAATTTTTGGATCTTCGCACCATACGCGAAAGACTTGCCGAAACCGACACCGTAACGATAGAGTTTCTTGACAACAGAGACAAGTGGTGCAGAGGCAGGTTTATCACCTCCGAAAAGGACAGTGACGGGATCATAAAGTCCGTTCTCTATGTGGTCGAGGTGATAGACGAGGAAAAGCGTCAGCGTGACAAGCTTATGTTCCTTTCGGAGATGGACCGCATGACAGGCATAAACAACAGAGGTACCGGTGAGAACAAGATCCGCAAGGCTCTTTTGAACGGCAACGGCGGTCTCTTTCTGCTTATGGATGTGGATAAATTCAAGTCGATAAATGACAATTTCGGTCACAGCACCGGCGACAAGGTTATCATCGCCATAGCAAACTGCATGAGAAAGTCCTTCAGAGGAGACGACATCATACTCCGTTTGGGCGGTGATGAGTTCGCTGCTTATATTCCCCATGTGTTGGACAAAGAAAGTGCAATACCGATAGTCGATCGTTTTCTTACTGCGATCGACGAGATCAATATATATGAGCTCAAGGACAGGAAGATAGACGTGAGCATAGGCGCCGCCTTCTATATGCCTGAAGACACTTATTCCTTTGATGAGCTTTACAAGCATGCAGATGACTGTACTTACGAGAGCAAGAAGGTTCCCGGCAGCTGCGTGAGCTTCTACAAAAGACAGGATAAAGGAGATAATTAAAACCGGTGTATACAGTTGATGAATTGAGCAAATACGGATATTTTAATGAGATTTTTAATGAGCATGGTCTGAGCGATGTGCTTGATTCACTTACCGGTGCCATTTCAAGACCATACATCATCGGATTTATCAAGTGGCTTATAAAAAAGGGCACTTCGTTTTCGGTGAGCATGCTCGACTTGGATAATTTCAAATTCGTCAACGATACTTACGGACACAAGACAGGCGATGGTGTCCTTTCTTTTGTTTCGCGCGAAATGATCGACTTTCTGGACGGTTACGGAATATTCGGACGCTTCGGCGGTGACGAATTTATCTTTATAAATTTCAGGGATATCTCCTACGACGACAGAAAGATATTCTTCATGAGGATGTACAAGGACGGCTTTATATTGAGAAGAACTGTAGAGCTTCCCGACAGCAGGCCGTTTATAACAGGAACCACCGGGTGCGCTGTCTTTCCCGACGACGCTAAGGATTACGACACACTTTTCTCCATGATCGACAAGACGCTGTACAGAGGCAAGAGCAAGGGACGCAACTGCTATATCATATATGTGGAATCAAAGCATAAGGATATCCAGATAAAATCTCTGAAAAAACGAAGTATATTCAATACCTTAGTCGGAGTTACAAGAGCCTTTGACTCATCTCCCTACTTGGACGAAAAGCTGCTGGCTATGTTCATGACACTTCAGGAGGCTTTGAGCATAACCAATCTGTACTTTATAGGAAAGGACAGAGTGTTAAAGGATATAAAAGGAATCATAGAACCGATAGTCGTTCCCGATATAGATCTGCTGGTCACGGATATCATCTTCTCCTCGAACGCTCTTGAGGACGATGTAAAGCAAAAGAGTCCCATATTCTACGGCATACTGAAATCATATGACCTCGAATCCATCATGATATCCAAGCTTATGATGAGAGGCGAGATCATGGGATACCTGATGTGCGCCGAGCCAAGAAGCCTAAGGATATGGCAGGACGACGAGTACGCAGTCATGTTCTCGGCCGGCCGCATGATATCGGGCTTTCTTGCAGGAACAGGTCAGTTCATCTGACAGCAGGATTTTAATTCTTCGACAAAGGAGTAGGGAATGCGCATGGTGCCGCGCCCCACTCCTATTTTTATGTTCGGCTTTACAACTCCGTGGAAATCGGTGCCACCCGACACCTTCAGACCGTGCTTTCTCGCTATCGCGGACAGCTTCTCGCTTTCATACCTGTTATTGGAGCTGTGATATGCCTCCAGCCCCTTTAATCCGTAACCCTTCAGATAATCAAGCAGCTCCTCTATCTGTGCATATCCGAAGTGATAAAGCAGCGGATGCGCAAGATATGCGGCCTTACCGTACTCGGCTATTATGTTCATAGCCTTTTCTGCCGGCATATTTGCTTTGGGCAGATAGTACTTACAGCCTATCCCGATATACTTTGCAAAGGCCTGGTTCTTGTCCCGGCATATACCCTCCTCCACAAGAACTCTGGCAAAATGCGCCCTGGTGATCACGCTGTCCGGGTTGCCATGCAGTAGCTTCTCTAAAGTCACCGGGAGCCCGTCCGCCTGCATCAGGTCTATCATCCTTAGATTTCTCTCGAGTCTGGCCTTCTTCATGGCATCGAGTTCGCGCCTCAAACCCTCATTTGTATAATCCATATAGTAACCCAAAATATGGACCTCGCGGTTTTTATAATAAGCCGAAAGCTCCACACCCGGTATAACCTCTATTGCTTTGTCGGCAGTATACTCCATTATCTCTGTAAGGCCGTCCACAGTATCATGGTCGGTAAGGGCCATGGCACTGAGCTGTGCCTCTATGGCAAGGTCCGCCACCTCTCTCGGTGTAAATGAACCGTCGGAGGCATCGGAGTGTACATGCATGTCCGCTAATCTTTCAGTCATCATACTCTTCTTTCCTTCAAAAACTTAAGCAGCTCCTCCGGCGAGAAGGAATACTTGGTCCTGCAGAAATCACACACGACCTCAACCGGTTTATCCTCCGCTATCATAGCGGAGATTTCTTTCCTTCCCAGGCTTATAACAGCCTGCTCTACTCTCTCTCTGCTGCAGTCACACACATAAGCGCAGGGAAGCTTGTCCGTAAACTCCGTATCATATCCCTCAAAAAGCTTGTTGATTATATCCTCCGGCGAAAGTCCCTTATCAAGAAGCTCCGTATACGAAAAGTCCTTGAGCCTTTCCTCCAAAAAGTCTATGGTCTCGTCGGACGCAAAGGGCATAAGCTGTATGATAAAACCGCCCGCTGCCCTTACACTCGTGTCATCATTGAAAAGCACGCCGAGAGACACCGATGACGGTATCTGATCCGATGTCGCAAAGTAATAGGTTAAGTCCTCTGCTATATTTCCGGCTACAAGGTGTGTGTCCCCCACGTAAGGTTCCTTCATACCTATATCCTTGATCACACTCAGAACACCGAGGTCCACCGCTTTACTGACCTCTCCCGATTTTAGGTTCACATCCGTCTCTGCCGCATAGCCCTTTACATTTCCTTTGGCATCCGCAGTGACAAGCATCCCCTTTACGGGTCCCTGACAGGTCACTCTCAGAGTAAGCTTGTCGGTATCATTCTTCATCATTGCTCCCATCAACGCACCGCCGGTAAGCAGTCTGCCTAACGCGTTAGTCACAACGGGGCTTAAATTATGCGTAATCCTTGCCTGCTCTGCCGTATCGGTTGAAACCGCCGCAAAAAAACGCACCTGATTCTCACAGGCCATGCCGCGCACTATGTAATCTTTTGATTTTTTTTCATTCATATCTTCTCACTTCCCTCAAATATATCCGTTCAGCCCTCGAAGCGAAACCTCTCCGGAACTGACA
>ONVB01000121.1 GCA_900321145.1 uncultured Eubacteriales bacterium
AAGCAACGGCAGTTCCTTCGAGTGTAAGTTGCTTTCTTGAGGCGTTGAGTCGTACTACCTCCTCCGCCTTCTTAAGCGCAGCAGCCTCATCCTCCTCAAGCAGCAGCGAGAGTCCTTCCTGAGCACTTTTAAGTCTTCCGGTCGCATTGATGCACGGGCCTATCACAAAGCCAAGGTGGTAAGCGCTTAAGCTCTTACCGTCTAAGCTGTTGCACTTCATAAGTGCCCTTAAACCTGTATTCTTCGTGTGACCGAGCAGCTTCAGCCCCTCCCTGACATATATCCTGTTTTCATCCGTCAGAGACATCACATCGCATACGGTGGCTATCGCCAGGAATTCTATATACCTGTTTTCGTCCTCCCAGGCTATATCCATCTTCCTGTAGAGAGTCCTTATGAACTTATATGCTACTACCGCCCCGCAGATCTCCTTGAAGGGATAACCGCAGTCAGGCTGCTTTATATCCACCACCGCGTCCGCAGGGACTATCCTGTAGTGTCTTTCGCCGCTTTCATCGGTATCGTACGGAACCTCGTGATGATCGGTGACTATCACCGTCATGCCGAAGGACTTCGCAAGCTCGATCGCGGGAAATGCGGCTATGCCGTTGTCGCAGGTGATAATCGTATCCACTCCGTCCGCGTGCGCATCGCTTATCATGCGCTCATTCACACCGTAACCGTCCAAAACCCTGTCAGGGATCTCATAAGATACATCGGCCCCGGCTCTTTTGAGTCCGTCAAAAAGCACATAGTTAGACATGACTCCGTCCACATCATAATCGGATATGATGCGGATCCTCGCACCTGTCTCTATCTTATCCTTCATGATAAGGGCCGCCTTCTCCGCATCCTTCATCAGCTCGGGGCTGTGCGTCCTGTCAAGTCCGGCATAAAGGTAAGCTTCTATCGCTTCCTCCGTATTCACACCCCGATTGACCATAACCCTTGCCACCACGGGACTTATGCCAAAGCGTGCCGAAAGAGCATTGAAGTCAGCCTTTCTTGTGTACATTCTCCACTCTTCTTCCATTTTTTCTCCTAATCTCAGATCCTTCGCTTCTCTCAGGATGACACCGGACTGTATCTTTCCGAGGTTAAAAGCCCAAAGAAGCTTTCATCAGATAATAATTTCAGCGTATAAAAAGCCCCGTCTTGCGGCGGGGCCTTTTATAAAAGTCATTTTATTATGCTGCCTTCTTTTCACTCTTTGTGAGCTTCTTCTTAAGTGTATACCAGAGCGGTGCCGAAATGCATACCGATGAGTAACCACCGCAGATAACGCCTGCCATAAGCGTAAGCGTGAACTCCTTTAAGGAGCTTACACCGAGAATGAAAAGCATAAGTATCATAACAAGTGTTGTGAGTGATGTATAGATGGTTCTTGTGAAGGTCTGTGCTATGGAGCGGTCTACAACCTTCTCGAGATCATCCTTTGAGCTCATATTCTTCATGTTCTCACGAACACGGTCGAAGATGATGATCGTCGCGTTGATAGAATAACCGAGGATCGTAAGCATACATGCGATAAATGTATTGCCGACAGACAGGAAGCCTATCGAGTATACCGCAAATACCACGAACACATCATGCAAGAGTGCGAGCACCGCACTTATACCGAACTTTACATCCGAGAATCTTATAGCTATGTAGATAAGCATGAGGATCGAAGCGATCACAACAGCGATTATAGCGTCGCGGCGCATCTCATTGCTTATGGTTGAGCTTATGCTCTGGAAGCTTGTCTCAGATACCTTAAACTTCTCGCCAAGAGCCTTATCGAGTTCTCCCGACTGCTCCTCCGTAAGCTCCGGCATCTTGAAGATAACCTGATTTGAACCCTCAACGGTCTGTATCTGGATAACGCTTGCATTTATACCGAGTGTATCTGCTATAACAGGTGCTATCTCAGCCTCAGCCCTTGCAAGGTCATATGACTCCTCGAAGGTAACTGTTGCGGATGTACCGCCCGTGAACTCAAGTGCAAAGTTAAGTGTATTGTCCTTGGTTGACTTGTTTACGCCAAGCCATGCGAAACCGGCGATGATGACAACAAGCGATACGATACCGAACCACTTGAAATTCTTGCAGTACTTCGGAACCTTCGGCTCCTTGGCCTTACCATAAAGCTTTTCGTTTGTTGCGCCGAGGTTAACCAGGCTTGTAAGAAGCATCTTGGTCACAACAAGCGCTGTGAACATGGAAAGGATAATACCTATCATAAGTGTGATGGCAAAGCCCTTTATACTTCCCGAGCCAAGCAGCATCAGCACTACAGTTGCTATAAGTGTTGTTATATTTCCGTCGAAGATAGCCGAGAACGCCTTGGAGAAACCGTTCTCAACCGCATTTCTCACGCCGAGGTCCTTGGCAAGCTCCTCCTTGATACGTGTAAAGATGATGACATTTGCATCAACCGCCATACCGATTGAAAGAAGGATACCTGCGATACCCGGAAGAGTAAGTGTTACATGTCTTACACTCAATATGAGGAGCATAAGAAGAACATATGCAGCAAGTGCAAGTGCAGATACAAAACCG
>ONVB01000015.1 GCA_900321145.1 uncultured Eubacteriales bacterium
CGATAAGGGAATATCGTATGCAGATGTTGCAAACAGTCTGTCGGCCGACTATATGTATCTTTATTATGTGGACCTTAATACCGAAAGCTTTGTAGAGTACCGCCCGGATACTGCGAACAGAGATCTTACTGTCGAAAGACGGGGCGATAACTTCTTCGAGCAGAGCCGGAAGGATGCACTTGACCTGCTGCACAAAGATGATGCTGTTAATTTTATATCGGTATTCAATAAAGAAAATGTGCTTCAGACTATTGATACCAAGGGATCCTTTACAGTTATATACAGGCTTTTGATGGGCGATTCCGCGCTTCATGTAAGTATGAAGGCCATGCGCATGAGCGGTGATGCCGATCATCTGATAATAGGCGTCAATAATGTCGAGAATCAGATGAAGCAGCAGGAGATGATAGACAGGATGCGCATGGAACAGATGGCATACTCGAGAATCGCAGTTTTGTCCGGAGGCCTTATAGTTCTTTACTCTGTGGATATGGATACGGACAGCTATATCGAGTACAGTTCGACCAAGGATTATGAGAACTTTGGCTTCGCAAAGCGCGGAGAGGATTTCTTTGGGAAAACCCTGGCAGGTTCGGTGAGAAGTATATATCCCGAGGATCTCGAGAGATTCAACAGGTTGTTTAACAAGGAAAATATTCTGAAAGAGTTGGAGAAAAACAGCGTATTCATGTTGAATTATCGCCTTATGCTGGAGGGTAAGCCGACTTATGTGGGCCTTCGCGCGGCATTTATTGAGGAGAATGGTGGAAGGCAGCTCATAGTAGGTATAAATAACATAGATTCGCAGGTTCGAAGAGATCTGAATCTCGAATTATAAGAAAGCAAACGGAGAGATCGCTTTGATCATATATATCTTAAGACACGGGACTACGGAATGGAATAATATACACAGGATACAGGGCAACTCCGATATAATGCTCGATGATCTCGGAAGGAAGATGGCGGTGCAGACCGGAGAGTATATAAGAAACTCCGGGATACATTTTGACAAGGTTTTTTCAAGCCCGCTAAAAAGGGCGTTCGAAACGGCGGAGCTTGTCGGCGGCGGAGATATAACGGTAGACCAAAGGCTTCGGGAGCTTGACTTCGGAAGGCAGGAGGGACAGCTCGTGGAGGATATGCTCGGGGACGAAAGCGTGCCCTTCAGATTCTTTCGGCCGGCTCCGGAAAAGTATGATGCGGCGATGAAGGCAGAGGAAAGAGGCGAGAGCCTGACTGCGCTGTGTGAGAGAGCTGCGGAATTCCTTGCGGACAAGATAGAGCAGGCGGATTACGGAACAGTCCTTATAGCCGGGCACGGCGCCTTGAACAAGGCTCTGCTTATGCATATAAGGGGAGCAAAGGACATAGCTGGGTTCTGGGGCGACGGGCTTTCGAGAAACTGCGGCATGGACATAGTAAGCTATGAAAGGGGTACCGGACGGTACAGCATATTGAGCTCGGACAATGTGTTCTATGACACGAGTCTGCTGGCACAGACCACAAATCTGCTTCATGAGTGAACAAAAAGCCATGAAAATAAACTTGTTTTATGAACTTGTTTCATACATGCATTTGTGGTAAAATCTTACGAGGTGTTTAATAGAGATATTAACATTAAAAAATACATAAAAGGAGGACTATATGATCTACTCAACCGAAGTAAAGAACATGTGCCCTGTACATCAGGGTGTACATCACGGTGCGGCACCGATACCCGAAGAGGCAAAATGGGTGCAGGCAAAGAAGGTAGAGGACATATCCGGTTATACACACGGTATAGGCTGGTGTGCTCCTCAGCAGGGATGCTGTAAGCTTTCCCTCAACGTTAAGGACGGTATCATCCAGGAGGCTTTAGTCGAGACAATCGGATGCTCAGGTATGACACACTCGGCTGCTATGGCAGCGGAGATTCTCCCGGGACTTACTATTCTTGAGGCTCTTAACACTGACCTTGTGTGCGATGCCATCAACACAGCTATGAGGGAGCTTTTCCTTCAGATAGTATACGGCAGAACCCAGAGCGCATTCTCAGAGGATGGTCTTCAGATCGGTGCAGGTCTTGAGGATCTCGGTAAGGGCAATCGTTCCATGGTTGGTACAACCTACGGTACACTTGAGAAGGGACCGCGTTACCTTGAGCTTACAGACGGTTACATCACCAAGGTTGCTCTTGATGAGGACGATGAGATAATCGGTTATCAGTATGTAAACTTCGGCAAGATGATGGACTTCATCAAGGCCGGTGACGATGCAAATACAGCTTTGGAGAAGGCTTCAGGTCAGTACGGCCGTGTTGCCGATGCCGTAAAGCTTATAGACCCGAGAAAAGAGTAAGGATAGGAGGATAAAAATATGGCATTATTTGAATCATATGAAAGAAGAGAGCCTCAGATCCTTGCCACTTTGAAGGAGTATGGCATCTCATCTATCGAAGAGTGTAAAGAGATAACAGATGCAGCCGGCATCGATGTATACCACCTTATCGAGGGTATCCAGCCGATCTGCTTTGAGAACGCAAAGTGGGCTTACACGGTAGGTGCCGCTATAGCTATAAAGAAGGGATGCCGCAGGGCTGCTGATGCAGCAGCTGCTATCGGTATCGGTCTTCAGGCTTTCTGTATTCCGGGTTCGGTTGCTGACCGCCGTAAGGTAGGGCTCGGACACGGTAACTTAGGAAAGATGCTTCTCGAGGAGGATACAGAGTGCTTCGCATTCCTTGCAGGCCACGAGTCATTCGCCGCTGCAGAGGGTGCTATCGGTATCGCAGAGAAGGCAAATAAGGTTCGTCAGAAGCCGCTTCGTGTTATCCTTAACGGTCTCGGTAAGGATGCCGCACAGATCATATCACGTATCAACGGATTCACATATGTAGAGACAGAGTATAACTACTTCACAGGTGAGGTAGAGGAGAAGTTCAGAAAGTGCTACTCCAAGGATCCCGAGTCACCGCGTGCTAAGGTTAACTGCTATGGTGCCAACGATGTTCAGGAAGGTGTTGCGATCATGTGGAAGGAGAATGTTGATGTATCTATCACAGGTAACTCAACCAACCCGACCAGATTCCAGCATCCTGTTGC
>ONVB01000022.1 GCA_900321145.1 uncultured Eubacteriales bacterium
CTTTCGTCAGAAGGTATCCTTCCGCTGTCTGTCGAAAATGTGATAAGCTCCTTTACATCCGCCACATCCTTCTCCTCATCCGAAAGCGTAAAGTAAAGAGTGTCATGCAGGTCTATATTCTGCATGATCATACGCACAAAGTGATAACCGTCCTCCCTCTCCCCTATTACATCAAGGCAGAGATTCAGCTTTGCGTATGCCTTTTTTTCGAGTGTTATAGAATCGCCCATGTAACAGTCCCCCTTGAACATGAAAATACTTATACGAAAAGGTATTATAACACTTTCTCCGATTTCCTGCCACAGAAAAGTTAAGTATTGCCTTTTTACTGCCGATAAGTATAATAAGAAACACAAGTGAAAATCAAGCTTCCTCATCTGTAAGAGACTGCGGCTGAGGGAGCTTATTCGAGTCTTTAAAAGTATTAAGTAACCCGTTGACATTTCCACGATCACATGGAAGTTCATATTTTATCCAAGGAGGGATGAACATGGCAGTAAACGGTATAAGTACGAACTACAGCCCGGTCACGGCTTACTCCTCTTCCTCTGCAGCGGCAAAGGAGACTGCTGAGGCGCAGACCGCGAAGGAAGCCGAGAGCGGCGTAGTGTACGAAGGTGCAAAGGGTGCTCAGGAAAAACCTGCCACCTACAGTGCGGGCGTTAAGAACGCAGACCAGGCGAGCATCATCGACAAGCTCAAGGCCGACGCCGAGGCGCGTACCCAGCAGCTTGCAGACCTGGTAAATAAGCTTATCTCCAAGCAGGCAGATGCGGACAAGACCTCAAAGCTTCCGCTCGGCGACCTTATGAAGGCTGTTGCAAACGGCGAGATCGAGGTTGATCCCGAGACTGTGAAGCAGGCTCAGGAGGATGTGGCCGAGGGCGGTTATTACAGCGTAGAGGAGACAGCAAAGAGACTTATCGACTTTGCGAAGGCCATATCCGGCGACGACTCATCCAAGGGTGAGCAGATGCGGGCAGCCATCGACAAGGGCTTTAAGGAAGCAACCAAGACCTGGGGCAGTGAGCTCCCGGAGATATCCCAGAAGACACACGACAGAGTCAACGAGCTCATGGACGAGTGGATCAAGGGCTAGTAAAAATCGGGCAGGGTGCGATCGCACCCTGCCCGTCGCGCCTCCCGCGTGTCACGAAGTGACTGATTACATCACGCGGGCGTGCGCACAAAAGAAGCGAGTGGTCATTTACGATCACTCGCTTTTTAAGATTCTTCGCTTCCTGTTGCTTCGCTCAGAATGACACAAGATTTATATATTTATATTCATCTCCGAGGAGAAGAACTTTATCTTGAACTTGAGCAGCTTTAAGCCGTCTGCGCCCACATAGAGGCGGTATATGTTATTTCTTGAGAAGCAGAGCACCTTTCTCTTAAGGGTTACAGGCTCTCCGCCCGTGCCGTTGAAGGTAAATGTACCGAGTGCCGAACCGACTCCGAAGAGTGTGACGGACATCTGCGCAAGCTCCGCAGCCTCGCTCGAAGCGGTAAGCTCTACCTCATAGGTTCCTCTCCGCGGCATATAGAGCGGGATCACATAATTCACACCCTTCTTTGCCTCCTTATAGGTGAGGTCGCACTCATACTCACCGTCCATCTCCTCGTACTCAACCTCAAACATCTCCGGAAGGTCCTCATCCTTAGGACGATTGATAACCTCAACCTCCGCCGGTGCATAATCTATCTCATTTCCGCTTATGGCAGAGATAAGCTTTCCGCCCTCGGATATACTGTCTAATCTCTTAGACACAAGTCTCCTCATAGCTTCGGTATGAAGAGCGAATCGGCATATATTTGCGGCGGAGCGCCTTAAGTTCGCCCTGTAATTTACAGCCCTTGTTCCACCCTCCTTTAATATCTCCACACTCCTTTTGACGAACTCGCCGTTGCAGGACTCGGGATCGACCATATATACATCATTTCCCGAACCGACAAGCAGCTCAAAGCCCATATCGGAGGAAACCTCCATCCTCTCACCTATAAAAGCCCACCAGTCTGTCATGACTATGCCGTCGAAATTCCACTCGTCTCTCAATATCCTGGTCGCAAGGTCGTAGCTCTCGGATGTCCTGATGCCGTTGACTATGCCGTAGGTCGTCATGATCGCATCGCACGAGCCGGCTCTCACCACATATTCAAAGCTCTTTAAGTAAAGCTCTCTTAAGGCTCTCTCGGAGATGACCGAATCCGAGGTTCTTCTTCCGACCTCCTGATTATTTCCCACAAAATGCTTCGGCACCGCGTGTCCGCCTCCGGCTCTCACGCCCTTTACCACAGCCGAGGCCATGCGTCCCGTAAGGAGCGGATCCTCCGAAAAATACTCGAAGTTTCTGCCGTTCAGTGGGTGTCTGTGAAGGTTCATACCCGGTGCGAGAAGTACGTCTACTCTGTTAGTCACAAGCTCCATGCCCGTGAAGCGGTACAACTCCTCCACCAGCTTATCGTTCATGCTGCACCCGAGCAGCGTGCCTATCGGAAGCGAGAATGCCTTGGTTCCGCAGTCCATCCTCACGCCTGAGGGACCGTCGGCACAGCACATGGCCGGGATATTCAACTCGTCAAGCGAAGGTGAAACCGCTCCGAAGGCGGATGCCGTTCCCGCGGTCACCTTCGGACTTCCCATGCCCTCTCCGCACACTATGCAGGACAGGTCATAATCCGAGAGGTCATAGATGAAGCTGTCCATGGCCGCACGGTCCGTAAGCACATCCGTAAGCTTTAGATTCTTTATGCGCTCACCTGCGATATCACCGCGGTATGAATTGCGTGAGTACACTGTATCCTTCTCCTTGAGCGGAGTCGGCTCACTGCCCTTCACCACACGCCCATGCTCGTCGGTCACGGCTATAAGTCTGTCGAACGCAGTAGTCGGAGCGTAGGCCGAATCAAGCTGTCTTACCGGAAGAGTCTGCTCGACTAAGAAGGCTATTCCTTCTTTTACGTCCCTTATATCCTTTCCGAAGAATACCTTATACTCTCCCTGTTCTAAGACAAAGGCATATCTGAAGCCCGTCACCCCGCTGTCGTCGTAGGAGCCGAAGCCCATTACATCTATCTTGACGGTTACGATCTCGCTCTCACCGGGAGCAAGCTCCCCCGTCTTCTTATAGTCCACCAAAATCCTTGAGGGATGTCCGAGCTTACCCTGAGGCTCGTCCATAAAGAACATCACTGTCTGCTTGCCCTTCACATTTCCCTTGTTGGTGACCTTCACCTTGAGCTTTGTCGCAAAGGCCATATCGTTGTACGAAGCATCCACAAGCTCCATGTCAAAGTCTGTATAAGAAAGACCGTATCCAAATGGATAGAGCACATCATCCTTTGCAAATGTCTCGAAGTACCTGTAACCTACATATATATCTTCCGTGTAAATGTTCTTAAAGCGATCGCCGAAATGATCGTTTGAGGGGTAACACTCCAGGCTTTTCGCTATGGTATCGGTAAGTCTTCCGGACGGTGATACCGCACCGGTCAGCACATCTGCCACACCGTCTCCGCCGAGCATACCGCCCTGCCATATATACATGACCGCATCGGGACCTATGCTCTCCACAAAGCTCATATCTATGATGCCGCCCACATTCAGCAGCACTATCATCTTTCCGAAATGCTTCCTCACGAGTTTAAGCATCTCGAGCTCCGTCTCGGTGAGCAGATATGAGCCCTCTTCGTTCAGCACATCCCTGTCCTCGCCCTGAGTCCTTCCTATGATACATATGGCACTCTCGCTCTCCCTTGCGGCAAGCATTACCAATTCATCGGTAAGAGGCATCTCCTCCTCGGAGTACCTTTCTGTACCCCAGCCGTTGCCCGACGACACCGGAAACCTTGTGCAGAACTCGTCATAGAGCTTCCTTAAGCCATCATTGAGCTTAACCCTGCCCGAGTTGATCAGGCCTTCGGGTATGCCGATCACCTCCGATACATTTACCATACCGCCCGAACCAAGTCCGCTCTTTACGTAATTATTCTGCATCCTGCCAAAGAGTGCGACCGTTTCGCCCTCATGAAGCGGCAAAGCGTTATTCTTATTCTCAAGCAGTACCACGCCCTCTGCTATCGCCTGACGAGCCTTACTTTTGTACTCCTCCCAATCAAGGACCATGTCTTTATTCCTCCGTAAATAATAAAAGAGTATAGATGTGTACAATTCTATACTCTTTTATTATTTCAGACAACTGTTTTTTATGCACTTATTATCAGGTTTTTACCAGGAAATAACTTCCGTTCCGGTCTCTGTGACCAGTACCATGATCTCCCACTGAGCGGACGGCTGGTGATCCTTTGTATATACCTCCCAATCGTTCTTCGGATCGGTATAGATCTCGACCTTGCCCATATTGACCATGGGCTCTATGGTGAAAACAAAGCCCGGGACAAGGAGCATCCCCGTTCCCGCTTTCTCGTTGTAGCCTACCCACGGATCCTCGTGGAATTCGAATCCCACTCCGTGTCCGCCTATCTCACGGACAACCGTATAGCCGTTTGCATAACAGTGATCATGCACTGCCTGGCTCATATCACCGAGGAAGCCCCAGGGCTTTGTAGCCTCGAGTCCCTTGTACATGGCCTCCTTTGTAACCTCGACCAGCTTCTTCTTCTCCGGACTTACATCTCCTATCAGGAACATCCTCGAAGAATCCGAGAAATATCCGTCAAGTATGGTCGAACAGTCCACATTTACTATATCTCCGCTCTTTAAAATGACATCCTTGGACGGGAAGCCGTGACACACCTGGTCGTTTACCGAGGTACACACGCTGTAGGGGTAACCGTTATAATTAAGCGGTGCCGGGATACCTCCCATATCGGTGGTTATGTCATATACCCATTTGTCTATGGTCGCCGTATCCAAACCCTCTTTTATGTTCTTCTCGATATAATCGAGCACAGCCACGTTGATCTTCGCGCTCGCTTTGAGCTTCTCCACATCCTCCGCCTTCTTCAGCATGGAATGCTCGGGAACCTCATGTCCTAAGTTCGCATAGTGCTTTATCCTGTCATCAAATGCCGCGTGGCAGGACTTATACTTCTTTCCGCTCCCGCACCAGCACGGATCGTTTCTTCCTATCTTGATCGTCATTTCCTGTTACCTGTCCTTTTACCTGTTTTATTCATCCTGTGATTCGTATATACTTAAAAATCGGTTACAACACCCTAACCGCTCGTTTTTTATAGCACTTATTGTCATATTTGTCAATGTATGCCTTTGTCGTGAACATCATGCCATGGGCAGCCGCCGAATTATGACGCATTATCGTTATACTACAGCTTAAATGCGTCAAACACATCTCCCGAAGAAAAGGTCTTTTGCTTGTAGCCGATCAGATACGCCTTGGTTTCCGCATGCTCGCCTTCGAGATCCTTGAGCATGGCGTCTATATTGCTTTCCGTGATACCTCCTAAGGAAGCAAGCAGCTCCATGTATTCTATGCTGCCCTTAAGGTCCGTAAGCAGCACCTCCCATGCCTCCTCGGACTCACAGCCCTTGGTATGACCGAGTATGTAATCCGCGAACTTCTTTCTCAATGCCGTATCAAGCTCTATGGGCGTAGACAGCCGTAAAATGCACAGCGCAGCCTTGCTTCTTCTCTTCGCCGCCATATAATCCGGTACGCTTGCGTATATGTCCTCCTCGCCGCAGAGCACCACGTTTGTGTAACCCTCGTCATCAGGCTCGTCAAGATAGCTCGACAGCCCGGTGTCCCACTTTGAAAACCACAACCTGCTGCCTATATCCCCCGAGTTGAGCAGGTGATCCGCCTTAAGCCTGTAGCAGCATGCAGCCACAAGTCTCGACAAGCCGTCCGGCTCGCGATAACCTATGCATATGTCCTTTATTGCCCTGTCATCATCAAATGCACCGCGCTCTATGACCACATGTCTTCCCTCACGCTTTTCAAAAACAACGGTCGCAAGCTGATCGCACTGCGCGAAGGCCCACTGCCCCACCCGTCTTACGCTTGCGGGGATATGCACCTCTCTTAAACCCTTGTTGCCAAGCAGTGCTTTCTTGCCCACAACACCTACCGGAAGCTCACGTGAGTTTTCCTCACCATCCTCGTATAAAGCGGTGCCGGGGATTTCAAGCAGCGCACCGTGCCCCTCGTAGCCGGTTATGCACAGTTCCTCGCTCTTCACTCCTTTTTCGCTCGTATGAGACCGCTTCCTGAATGACAGTATGTAGTTGCCTGACTGTATTTTGTTAGCCATTGTTTCTCCTTTTTAAGATTCTTCCTGTTGCTTCGCAAGCCCTCGCCGGGCCGGCACCTCAACGCTTCGCATTGAGGTCTGCGTCGCTTCGCTCAGAA
>ONVB01000311.1 GCA_900321145.1 uncultured Eubacteriales bacterium
AATGCGGGTGACAGGACTTGAACCTGCACGGGATTCCCACCAGAACCTAAATCTGGCGCGTCTGCCAATTCCGCCACACCCGCTTAAAAGGGAACGCTGCTGTTAAGGAGCGTTCCCCTTATCTTCAACTCAAATACAGTTTTCTGCCGGCATACTACTTGCCGTTCAGCTTTGCTATGATGTTCGGAAGCTCACCGTCTACCTTATCGTTGTCAAGCTGGCAGGTACCCGCATTTGCATGACCGCCGCCGCCGTAGGAAAGACACAGCTCACCGATATTGAAATTCGAACTCTTGTTGATGATCGACTTTCCGATCATAACAGCGGTATTCTGCTTCTTGAAGCCCCATGCAACATGAACCGATATCTCAACCTCCGGCCACATAGCATATACCATGAAGCGGTTACCTGTATAGATAGTCTCCTCATTCCTGAGGTCGATGACAGCAACCTTATCGTGGATCTTCGTTATCCTCTTGAGCTGCTCCTTGAAGAGCTCCTGCTGCTCGAAATACATATCCACACGCTCTTTAACGTCCGGAAGCTCGAGAACCTCATCGATCTTGTGATCGACACAGTAGTCGATAAGCTCCATCATAAGATCGTAATTAGATATCCTGAAATCACGGAAACGTCCGAGTCCCGTTCTCGCATCCATAAGGAAGTTCATGAGAACCCAGCCCGAAGGATTGAGTATCTCGTCCTCTGTAAAGTCCGCGCTGTCACCCTTGTCAACAGCCCACATGATCTCCTCGGATACCCTGTGGAATCTCTCCTTGCCGCCGAAGTAGTTATATACAACTCTTGCCGCGGACTTGGCGTCGCCATCTATGATAAACTTATCTTTGTACTTCTCGGGATCATTTCTTAAAAGCTCGCTTTCGTGATGATCTAAGCAAAGCCCTACTCTCTCGTCAAACGGAAGGTTCGTTGTAATATCATTCTCTGTCAACTCTATCTTGCCGTCCTGCACATCCTTGGGGTGAACGAATTTTATCTCTCCGATCTCACCGATCTCCTTCAGAAGCATCGCACAAACCAAACCATCGAAATCACTTCTCGTAACCAACCTCTTCATACAAAGAAACCTCCTCGAATATACACCCTGCCACATCAGGGTACTGATACGTAACATTATAACAAAAAAAATGATTTATTCAAGTTTTATTCACTCTTTTTTTCGCGCCGTCATTCTTCTTTCTTCTGCCTGTCTCGAAGCATATCGCTATCAGATATATGAGCATTATCGCGCATGCGATAACACCGTAGGCATAGGCCGCGCCGCCGATCCCATAGGTACTCACCAGCCTGCGTGTCGTAAGAAGACTTACCGCAAATGCGGCGCCGTAACCGATCAGTATGTAAAACTGCTTTCTCATGATTGTGATCAGGACATTCAGATAATATCCCATTGCGGTCACTCCGCCGAACATCAAAAGCAGACAGAAAATCCCCATATACTCCGAAAGCTCGGCCGCATATATGATACCCAAAAGCTTCAGCCCTATCACAAAACCGCCGGCGACTATTACCATGTCAAGCACTGCGATAAGCACACACTGCTTTATCATCTGCGCAAAAAAGCCCTTCGTATCGCCCTCATCCCACAGATTGCTGAGCTTCACTATGATGGGCTTGTAGATGAACATGCTCAGTATATTTACCACAAAGATCGGCATGAAGAGAATGTTATATACCGTCTGTACATTCTTCGGCATCAGGCTGTCTATGGCATATTTCGGTGCATTTATCAGATACGAATAAAGAAATGCACCGATGAATATCGGGAAGCACACCGTCAGCAGCCTGACCACTCCGTCAAAGGAAAATGCGATCTTAAGCTCCGGGTACTCAGCCTTTATGACCCTGATCGTCACAAGATACACGGCTATCGAGGATACAAGCAGCAGAACCGATGCAGTCACCTGATCTTTGGTGATGATATAGACTGCAATAAAGACCGTACTCGATATGATTATCCTTAAGCTCATGCATATCGAGGTCACGTCAAAGCGCCCTTTTCTGTGGACCACTCCGTGATAACAGTCCTCCACTCCCTCCACGAACCGGTAGCCGACCAGGCACATAAGCACGACCACTCCCGAGACATCCAGCTTCTTGATAAATGCATAGCCGAGCGCCGCGACAAGCATCACGCTCTCCGTCAGCAGTCTCGCCGTGTAGTAAGTCGAAAACTTATACTCCTCATGTATATCGGACACCTGATAATCCCTTATGTTGTAATTTCCGAGAGACGTAAGAGTCTGCGCCACCGTGAAAAGGATGATAAAAACTCCCGCATCCGTCTCACCCGACACTCTCTTTGCAACCAGCAGGAATACCGCCGACTGCACGGAAAAAAGGAGGCTCGAAACAAGATTCCAGGTGTAGGTTCTCTTCGTGATATTTGCTTTTTCGTCAAATAATAATCTATGAAGCATATTTTTCTCTTTTTTAAGATTCTTCACTTCGTTCAAAATGACACCGTGTAATCTCTGTTTTCCCGTTCTTTAAGATTCTTCGCTTCGCTCAGAATGACACCGAACCATCCCAAATACCATCGTGTCATTCTGAGGGCGCAGCCCGAAGAATCTTTACCTGATCTTATATATCCTTCCCGCGCTGTTCTCATATATAACCGGGTACGGAGTAAGCAGCTCCTTTACCACCTCGTACTCCCCTGAGACTCCCGCGCACACATAACCGGTATTCTCGTCTATCAAAGCCTTATAATCGTCGGGCCCACCGTAACAGAATCTTTTTTCCTGTCCGGTCAAAGCGGTAAACCAGCCGTTTTTCACCTCACCGTTCACCGACACGGTATCCTTGTCACCGCAGTTATCATATACATATTTATAAAGCTCTATGAGGTCATCCTCCAGCGGACCGTCATTTAAGTAAAATGTCCTGTTGAAATATACCACATGGAAGGTATTCATACCGCTCACACTTATGAACCTTCCGTTTCTTCTCATGATCTCCGGCTCCACATATATCGTAATGCCGAGTATCGCCGCAAAAAACAGTACAAAAGCGACCGCAAGCCGGCTTTTTTCAAGCATGGCATAGACTGCCTCGGCCGTCAGCACCCACAGATAAAGCCAGAGCAGGCTATTGTTCTTCATATAGTAGTAAGCAGATACCCTGCCGAGCATGCCTCCGAGGAACATCACCGCCATAAAGCCGAGCAGCACGAACAGCACAGGGAGTATATAGCCCGACTCCTTCCTCGTCCAAAGGAAATAACCTCCGAGCATGGCAAAAGGGATAAGCAGCAGGAAGTTCGAGTAAAGATCTGTATAACAGCCCCCATCTCTTGCTATGCCGGCATCATCCCCGGAAAGCTCCTTAAGATTCGCAACGGACTTTAACAGTCCGAGCACAGTCGGTATAAGGAAGATGCTAAGCATGCGTATCACATTTTTTCCCGTAAATATCTTCCTTCCGTCCTCTCTCACCATCCTCACAAGCACGGTGATAAAGCAGCCGAGGAAAGCTACGGGCACGAATAGCGTATAGCATACAAATATTCCGTACAGCACGAGGTTCAGCGCGACTATCGTCACATATACATTGCAGTCCGCTTTAAGATACATATCCATCAGGAACAGAAGGAGCGTCATCAGTATCACGGACATGGTAAAGTACGAAAAGCCAAACAGAGTCGTATAAACCGGATATCCTATCCAGTAAAGCAGCATGACCGCCGCCGCTGTAAGCTCGGGGAATACCTTTGATTTCGCTCTCTCCCTTATCACTGCCCACATGGATGCGCCCGAAAGAAACACATAGACGATCTCGCACACCACAAATATCTCAAACATATAGAATGGGCTGCTGCCGGACAGCTTGGAAAATGCTTCCATGAAAAGCCCGGTGGTAAGTGCCGAAAAGTACATATTTGTGGGAAGTGTATGCTCTACGGCGATCTGCTTTGCAAACTTCATATGTACAGACGCATCAACGGATGTA
>ONVB01000063.1 GCA_900321145.1 uncultured Eubacteriales bacterium
ACTCGATAATCATAGGAAACCTTCTGGTCCCGCTTATCGAGAGAGTAACAAGACCTACGTATTTCGGCTACGGAGCTGACAGAAAGGGCAAGGAAGACAAGAAAGCAAAGGCTGACGATGACAAATCGGATAAGCCTGAGGACAGGACCGAAGAGAAAGACGAGAAGCAGAAGGCTGATATACCGGGAGTATTAAAGGCCATAACCGCTATCTGTCTTATAACATTGATAATGGGTGCTATCCTCGGAACAGTTTATAATGTGACCAAGGAGCCGATAGAGAAGGCCGAGGAGGCTGCAAAGCAGGAGGCCTACAGGGAGGTCTATCCCTACGGCGGCAAGGTTATCTCGCCTACGGAGTTCGGTATGCCCGAGGATCAGTATGACAGGGTTATCGAAAGCGTAAATAAGATGCTTACCATAGACGGTTCTTACGGCGATGCTCAGATAGAGGATTTCCTGTTTGTATTGTCAAGTGACAGCATGGAGTCGGGACTTCTCGGGTATATAGTTACCGTGAAGAGCTCCAAGGGCTACGGCGGAGATATCAGGCTGGCCGTGGGTATGGATAAGGGCTTTACCATAAAGGGCGTAAGCTTCCTGGAGCTTAATGAGACAGCAGGACTCGGAATGAAGGCTGACACGGATAAGTTCAAGCAGCAGTTTAAGGATAAGAGGGTACCGAACTTTACATTTACAAAGACGGGCAGCACCTCGGATAGCGAGATAGATGCCATATCCGGTGCGACCATAACTACTACGGCTGTGACAAATATGGTAAATGCGGCTATAACAGCGGCATTTATAGTGGGAGGTGGAGACTGATGAGTAAGAATGTATGCGCAGAGCGCCTGAAAAACGGCATTGTTACGGAAAATCCAACCTTCGTGCAGATGCTTGGTATGTGCCCAACACTTGCAGTCACAACCTCTGCCATAAACGGAGTGGGCATGGGACTTACCACCATGGTGATCCTTACCCTGAGCAACTTTATGATATCTCTTTTGAGAAAGCTGATCCCGGATAAGGTGAGGATACCGGCGTATATAGTTGTTATCGCCTCCTTTGTTACGGTTGTTCAGTTTGCGCTTCAGGCTTACCTTCCCGAGCTGAACAAGAGTCTTGGGCTCTACATACCGCTTATAGTGGTGAACTGTATCATACTCGGGCGTGCCGAGGCCTACGCGTCAAAGAACAAGCCGCTTCCGTCGGTCATGGACGGTATAGGCATGGGACTCGGCTTTACCATAGGTCTTACGGTTATGGGCTGTATAAGAGAGATACTCGGGGCGGGAAGCATATTCGGATATCCATTCTTAGAGAATCTCAACAATTATATGGATGAGCATGCATCGGCGGGAGTGAAGGATTTCCTTGCTTCACAGGGACTCTTTGAACCGGTGGGGATATTTGTCTTTGCACCGGGAGCATTTATAGTGCTTGCCTTTGTGGTTGCGTTTATAAACCATAGAAATATAAAGAAGGCTGCAAAGACCGGCGGACAGGCAAAGCTTCTTGAGATACATGACTGCGCAAGCTGTGAGCTTGACTGTGCAAAGCGCGTTGAGCCTGCAAAATCGGCCGATAAGATACCTACAATACCGACTTCAATGCAGGCGATGAATGACGAGCTCGACAGGATGGAAAGTGAGGTGAAGGAAGGATGAATATAGTACTTATCATGATTTCGGCTTCGCTTATCAACAATGTTATCCTGAGCCAGTTCCTCGGTATATGTCCCTTCCTCGGCGTGTCGAAGAAGGTTTCGACTGCAGCGGGCATGGGCGGTGCGGTTATATTTGTCATGACTATCGCGTCGGCGGTCACAAGCGTGGTTTACTACTATGTCCTTGTCCCGCTTAACCTTGATTATTTAAATACCATAGTGTTTATCTTAGTCATCGCGGCGCTTGTCCAGTTCGTGGAGATGTTTCTTAAGAAGGCGATGCCGGGACTTTACAGTGCGCTCGGTGTATACCTTCCGCTTATCACGACAAACTGCGCGGTGCTTGGTATAGCCATCAAAAATGTTCAGGACGGGCTGAACATACTTGAGTCGGTCATAAACGGCATGTTCTCGGCTGTAGGATTTGCCATAGCCATAATCATCATGGCGGGCATAAGGGAGAAGATAGAAAACAACGACCAGATCCCGGAGAGCTTTAAGGGAGCGCCCATAGTGCTCCTCACTGCGGGCCTGATGTCGATAGCTTTCATGGGCCTTCAGGGGCTTATAAGATAAGGGGGGGAGCGGATATGGATGTTCAGTCAATCATAATAGCCGCTGCCATAGTAGGAGCGGTCGGTCTTTTCGCGGGACTGCTTCTTGGTATAGCAAGCGAGAAGTTCAAGGTAAAGGTAAATGAAACGGAAGTAAAGGTTAGGGAGTGCCTGCCGGGGAATAACTGCGGAGCCTGCGGGTTCCCGGGCTGTGACGGGCTTGCGGCTGCGATAGCTAAGGGCGAGGCTGCACCGGGCAGCTGTCCGGTGGGTGGTGCGCCGGTAGAGGCTAAGATCAAGAGTGTGCTTGATGAGGCTGCCGGAGCTTCGGAAGATAAGCCGGCGGATACAAACGACGGTTCTTCGGAGGAAGAAAAAAAGCCTGCACAGGTAAAGGTGGCACATGTGCGATGCAGAGGAACCTGCGATAAGGCAAAGGATGCTTATGAGTACGTGGGACCGGCTGACTGCCGTATAGCTTCGAACTCTCCGGGTGGCGGACCTAAGGCCTGTGCCAACGGCTGCCTGGGTATGGGATCGTGCGTAAAGGCATGTCAGTTCGGAGCGATAAAGATAGTAAACGGTGTTGCTGTTATAGACAGAGATAAGTGCAAGTCCTGTACAAAGTGTGTGGCTGCATGTCCGAGGGGCATTATAGAGATGGTACCGTATGATGCTGCGGGCGAAGGGGCTACGGCGCTGGTTGAGTGCAGCTCGAGAGACTTCGGTAAGGATGTCAAGGCAGTATGCGCGGTAGGCTGTATAGGCTGCGGAATGTGCGCAAGAAGCTGTCCGACGGGTGCGATCACCGTTGAGAACAATATAGCTCATGTGGATTATGAGAAGTGTGTGGGGTGTGGGGCATGTAAGGCAAAGTGCCCGGTGAAGGTTATAGTGTAAAGGATTCTAAAAAGGCACAAAAGAAAACTATTGACAAAGGAGTATACGGGGTTATGATGACAAGAGATTATGTGATAATTACGGATTCTACAAACGATCTTCCCGAGGAGGTTGTTAACAGGGAATTTGTAGACATCATTCCGTTCATCTACGAGCTTGACGGAGTGGTTTACGGAAAGGAAAAGAAGATCAGTCCCGAGGACTACTACGAGGGTATGAGGCAGGGCAAGGATACCAAGACGGCCGCTGCGAACATTGAGGAGATCAAGGAGCATATGACTAAGGCGTTAGACAGCGGAAGAGATGTGCTTTTCTTCTGCCTGTCTTCGGGAATAAGCAGTACTCTTCAGAATGCTTATATCGCAAGGGACGACCTCGCCGAGGATTACCCCGAGGCAAAGATTTGTGTCTTTGATTCGCTGTGCGCATCGGGCGGGCATGGACTTCTGCTCTGGTATGCCATCAAGTACTATGAAGAGGGACTTGACGCCGAGGCATCGATGAAGAAACTCGAAGAGACAAGAAAGCATATCATACATAAGTTTACGGTGGATGATCTTCACTACCTTCAGCGTGGAGGAAGGATATCCAAGGCAAGTGCCGTAGTCGGGACCATGATCAACATCAAGCCGCTGCTCCATGTGGATGATGAGGGCTTCTTAAAGGCTGAAAGCAAGGTGCGAGGGCGTAAGAAAGCGCTTGCTTCGCTTGTGGATGCCATGGAGGCAAGCTTAGGCAGTCAGAAGGACAAGCAGGAATATATGGTCATCTGTCACAGTGACTGTATAGATGATGCCAATTATGTAGCAGATCTTATGAGGGAGCGTTTCCACCCGAAGGAGATAGGTATGCATATGATGACACCAACCATAGGAGCACATACCGGCCCGGGAACCATGGCTATATTCGGTACCGGAGATAAGAGATAGAGGAGAAAAGCAAATGAAGTGTCCGTATTGCGGAGATGACAACACCAGAGTAATTGATTCGAGACCTGCGGATGACAACGAGGCTATCAGACGACGCAGACAGTGTGACGAGTGCGGAAAGAGGTTCACGACCTATGAGAAGGTGGAGACCATACCTCTTATTGTCATAAAGAAGGATAAGAACAGGGAAAGCTACGACCGCTCAAAGATCGAATCGGGAGTGGTGAAATCCTGTCATAAGAGACCGGTGTCGGTGAACCAGATAGAGACCTGCGTGGATGAGATAGAAAACAGGATATTTAACCTTGAGCTCAAAGAGATAGAATCGAGCAAGATAGGAGAGATAGTGATGGATGAGATAGTCAAGCTCGATCAGGTTGCCTACGTCAGGTTTGCATCCGTATACAGGGAATTCAAGGATGTAAATACATTTATGGAAGAGCTTAAGAAGCTCCTTGATAAGTAATAGCTTGTGAAATGAGTGAAAGTATAATAATCTTAAAAAAAGGCGGAACCGGCGAGATCGTAGAGAAGAAATCACGGTTCATAGCCGCTATAGAGCCGGTGACAAGCGAAGAGGAGGCCTATGCCTTCATAGAGCGGATCAAAAAGAAGCACTATGATGCGAGGCATAACTGCTTCGCTTTTTCCGTGGGTACGGGCAGGAATCCCCTTCAGCGCTTCTCCGATGACGGTGAGCCTCAGGGAACGGCCGGAAAGCCTATCTTGGAGATCATCAACGGAGGGGATATCCATAATATATGCATAGTGGTGACGCGTTACTTCGGAGGAACTCTTCTCGGAACAGGCGGGCTGGTGCGCGCATACTCGGACGCTTCCAAAGAAGGACTCAAAAACTGTGAGCTTAAAAAGCTACAGCCCGTGTACCCGGCTGAGGTTGAGATCGATTATACCGATGTGGGAAAGATACAGCATCTTCTTGCGGGACTTGAGATAGAGATAGTTGATTCGGTTTATGCGCAGAAGGTGACCTTCAGTCTGCTCGTCCCCGTGGAGAAGAAGGACATGGTCGAAAAGCAGATCACGGAGGCAACAGCCGCCCGTGCCGAGATGCTATTTGAGGATGAGATACTTGCATAGTTTTGTGAGTGCGGCCGCATGGGGCGGGATATATAGAGAGGAAATCCTGTCTGCTTAAAGTATACACTGTCAAAGTTGTGAAAAAACTCTTGTAAATAGCCGAATAACGGAGTAGAATACAGAACTTGTATTGAGTTTGTTTAAAAACACCATTTGGAGGGAAAAAATGTCTACTGTATTAAACTTTTTGCTGCTCGTCGTGGGCTTTGTGGCTCTTATTAAGGGAGCGGATATGTTCGTGGACGGCAGTGCCGCACTGGCTAAGAATTTCCGTGTTCCGGGCGTTATAATCGGACTTACCGTGGTTGCCATGGGTACCTCTGCGCCGGAGCTTGCGGTCAGTGTATCTGCGGCCGTAAAGGGCTCGAATGCGATTGCCATAAGCAACGTAGTCGGCTCAAATCTCTTTAATATGCTTGTGGTTCTCGGTGTGTGCGCGATGATCTCGACGGTACCTGTGGATGATGCCATAATCAAGAGAGATTTTCCGTTTAATATAGTGATAAGCATATTGATGTTCCTGTTCCCGGCTTTACCGCTGATCACTTCGGGAAAGCTTTTCTCGACACCTATGGATACGGAGGATGCGGGTAAACTCAGTCGTGTGGCAGGTATAGTATTCCTTGTTTTCTTCGTGGGATATATTGCATTTCTTATATACAACGCCATGAAGAACAAGACCGGAGAAGAGGAAGATATAAAGACCATGCCGTACTGGAAGTGTGCGGTCTTTATCCTGGTCGGTGTAGGATGTATAGTAGCCGGCGGTCAGCTGGTAGTCGAAAATGCGAAAGCCATAGCCAGAACCTTCGGCATGTCGGAGACACTTATCGGCCTTACGATCATTGCTTTCGGTACATCACTTCCTGAACTTGTAACCTCGGTCGTTGCCGCAAAGAAGGGCGAGAACGGGCTTGCGGTCGGAAATGTGGTCGGTTCGAATATATTTAACATCCTGCTCATTTTAGGTGTGTCGGCAACTATCAGTCCGATCACGGTAAATATGGCTTCGATCTTTGATATGGGACTTCTTGTGATATTTACCATAATCACCTATGTGATCTGCTTTAACAAAAAAGTTACCAGAGCCGAGGGTGCGGTCATGGTACTTGCTTACATCGCAGAGGTTGTATTTGCGGCCATGAGGTAGTGTGCATACAGGATGCGATAATATATGAGGCTCTACATAGCAAGAGTAAGTACAAAGGATAACACGATAGAGATAAGAACGATAATAGGGAGCGCCTTCACGAAGAGGGTGCTCTTTTTTAATGCCTGTGATAAAAGAACGGACACTGGCAGCATGACTGTACCGGTGACGAGCACGAGGAGAAGCTTTGCTCCGACACCGTACATTATAAGACATGCGATGATGCCCGTTGCAAGCACAGGGAGAATGGCGGCAAGAGACATGATAAAGGAGAGAGAGAGAAGCTCGCTCTTTTTTAGCATGGTATATTTGCCGGATTCGCGGTCGGTCAGGAACATAAACTGAGCTATAAGACCGCTTAATACGAGCAGCACTACGGAAGTCTGCGCCACGGGAACATCGAGCTTATAGACTCCGGATTCGAACCTGTAGCTGTCCTTGGTGACAGGCTCGAGTCTGAATACCTTGTCGCTCTTGGTATACTCATCGTATATTTTTCCGTAGTCCGCCTCTATTCCGTAAGGAGCTATGGCAAGCTCCGCTATATAAGGTGCGCACACGCTGAAGATACAGCTGAAGAAGCGCTCGTTTATAGGCAGAGTAAGGGTGGACTTCGGCATATCATAGAGCTGCACGGGATTGTCATATGCACCCTTCACATAGGAATCAAAGAAACCTGAGGGGATCACATAGCCGCACTCAGAGTAGCCTGAGGTTATATCATACTTTAAGTCGTCCTCCGAATTGCATTCGTAGAAGGTATAAAGCGAGTCATCGACAAGCAGTGCGGCTACAGCCTTCTTTCCGAGCTCCGAGTCGTCCGCGTTATATATGCCGACTCTTATGGCGGCACTCTGTTCCTTCGCGGGGAGCAGAACATAGGTTATAGTCATGAGCACTATAAGTGCGAGCATGAATATGTAGAGAGGATGAGCAAAGAATCTCTTGGTCTGTACCGTAAATCTGTTTAAGAACATTATGCGCCACCTCCAAACAGTGCCAATGTCATGCTTCTTATCATGAAATCCCCCGGGAGAATATGCGATATGCTTCTTACAGCCTTGGGCAGCATGCCTTCGGGTAAGATGCCTCCGCCTGCGTAGCATAAAATCAGGATTACTACAAGAAAGCCAAGTTCAGCTGCGAGTATGCTGTCTGTCGCGGTAGAAAATGCGGAGGTTATAAGAGCAAGTATACATACGACAGGAAGTGCATAGACAAGAGCTAAAGGAGTAAAGGTCTTATAGTATATCTGACCTGCGATAAGGCAGGGGATAAACGCAAGCAAAAAAGCCGGCAGCAGGCTTGCTGTATTCGAGAGGAACAGAGACCACTTGCCGATCTTGAATACGGTAAGCTTGGTCCTTATCCCTCTGTTTGGCTTCTGCAGTACGGGAATCATAAGAAATGCCGTAAATGCAACGGAGAGGAGGAGCGCTACGCCGATGTAATGCTGCTCTAAGGAGTGAACTCCGACATCGGTTGCGGAGTGTACCGCAGTGTAGGCGTCCTTGTTTAGCGCACGGTCAAGGAAGGTGAAGTTGATCAGGCTGATAAGGCGGCTTCTTATGTCATCGCTGAGGCTGTTTAACTCGGCGTCGTCGATGGCTGTGAAAATCCCCGTCTGGGCGGTGGTATAGTAGCGGGCAAAGGCCATAAAAAGATCGTTGGTTATATAGGTCATGATAGAGGTTGAGGCATTGAAGAATACCTGTATTCCTTCTGTCATAAATCCTCCGAAGAAGCTCTCGGGGATTACTATAAGATAACTGACTAATCCCTTAGACAGCATGTCCTTGCCTGCTTCCTCGGAATCAACCTCGATAAGCTCGGCGGTGTTGCTTAGGCTCTGCATGTTGGTGATAAGGTCGTAGCCTACGGAGCTGTAGGCATTTATGTTGGAATCGGGCATATAGAAAGCAACGTTGATCTTATCCATATTTTCGGGCTTATACAGATTATCCGAGACGACGATAGCCGCCGCTGATAAGGAAACCAAAAGAAAAACCGCGACTGTTATCACGCCCGGCAGTTTTATCAAGAGTCTTTTTATGTTGGCTTTGGTCAGTCTGCATAACTGGGCAAAGGTGCTCATAGTCCTCTCCTTAGTATGTCTGTGTAGCTGATGCCTTTCTCGGACAGCTCGGCGGCATCATGAAGCCTGGTGTCGCTTAAGATATATACTCTGTTGCAGAAGTTAAATATCTCCTCCTCGTGGGACACCACGATTATCGCTCCGCCGGCCTTGGTAAATGTACCCATAAAGTCGAGCATATCGTGCTTTGCGGGAAGGTCTAATGCGGCAAAGGGCTCATCGAGCAAAAGAAGCTCCGGATGGTTGATAAGTACGGTTGCAAGAGAAAGCCGCTTCTTCATGCCCCCCGAAAGCTTGCCTGCGGGACGGTCAAGAAACTCCTCTATGCCGAGTACTTTGAGCATGGGAGAAGAAAGCCTATCCATGATCTCGCTTTTTTTGAGCGGAGTCCACATGCGTATATTGTCGATGGGTTTGAGCTCGTCAAAAAGCGGATTCTCCTGGGGTACAAGTCCGCATTTTATCTCTCCGCTTTTGGTAAGGTGTTCGGCTATTAAGTTTAACATGGTAGACTTTCCGGTTCCGTTTAAACCGAGTATGCCGACTGCCTCGCCCGGATTTATCTCCAGCGATACATCGTCAAGTATCACTCTTTTGCCGTAAGTCTTGCTCAAATGCTCAAGCTTTGCCATACTGTCTCCTATCATTGAAATTGTGCGCAATTCGTGTTATACTGTGGGATTATATGAAGTCTTCTTCGATCACATGAAAGTCCAGGTAATCGAAATCGACTTCTTCAATAAACGAATCCTTCGTAAAGCGTGTTCCGGCGCGACGGATAAAGTCTTTTTTGTTGGATTCGAGCCAGATAGGTTTTTCCAGATCAAATGCATAGGCAATCTCATCCAGGCATGCGTATACCTTCTTGGTACGCGTCAGAGAGAAATCGTCTATGACGGCGATATGCTCCTTAAGAAGCTTATTTGATTTTACAAGTCTGCCGCACATGCGAAACATCGGAAAACCTCCTGTCTGAACTGTAATAAGATGAACCGGTTGAGTCGGAACAACGAAATTATACTATCATAAAAGGAATAAATCAACTATGTACAAGCTGATAACAACTGACGGAAAAGCGAAAAGAGGCACCTTTACCACGCCTCACGGAGAGGTACAGACACCGGTATTTATGAATGTGGGAACGGTTGCTGCTATCAAGGGAGCGGTTTCGACCGGGGATCTAAAGGAGATAGGCTGTCAGATACAGCTGTCGAACACATACCACCTCCATGTGCGCCCGGGAGATACTCTGATCAAAAAACTCGGAGGACTCCACAGATTTATGGTATGGGACAGGCCCATACTCACGGATTCCGGAGGATTTCAGGTATACTCGCTCGCCTCGCTTCGCAGGATAAAGGAGGAGGGCGTTACATTTAACTCCCATATAGACGGGAGAAAGATATTTATGGGCCCCGAGGAGAGTATGCGGATCCAGTCCAACTTAGGTTCGACGGTGGCCATGGCCTTTGATGAGTGCCCGCCGGCGCTTGCGAGCGAGGAATATATAAGACCTTCCGTAGAGAGAACCTATCGTTGGCTTTTGCGGTGCAAGGCCGAAATGGAGCGGTTGAATTCGCTTCCGGATACGATAAATAAGGAACAGATGCTCTTTGGCATAAACCAGGGCGGGGTCATAGAGAGCATAAGGATCGAGCATGCACAGATGATATCCGAGCTTGACCTGCCGGGGTACTCCATAGGCGGACTTGCGGTGGGTGAAAGCCACGAGGAAATGTACCGCATATTAGATGCGGTGGTGCCGCATCTTCCGAAAGAGAAACCTACATACCTTATGGGAGTCGGGACTCCGGCAAATATCTTAGAGGCGGTAGACAGGGGCGTAGACTTCTTCGACTGTGTATATCCGTCGAGAAACGGGCGCCACGGACATGTATATACGAATCACGGCAAGCTGAATTTATTCAACGCAAAGTATGAGGAGGACTTAAGACCTATAGAAGAGGGGTGCGGATGCCCCGTATGCCGCGCGGGATATACAAGGGCGTACATAAGACACCTGATCAAAGCGAAGGAGATGCTTGCATTAAGATTCTGCGTACTTCATAATCTGTACTTCTATAACAACATGATGGCCGAAATAAGGGCTGCCATCGAGGAACACCGCTATGCGGAGTATAAGAGACAAAAGCTGAGCGGTTTTGAGGAGGGAGAGTAAGCTTGAAAAGGGTATTGCAGATAGCGACGACTCCTCTTCAGTGGGACGGGCTCACAGGGGTTTTGATCTCGCTTTTTGATCATGCTCCCGCGGGCAAAGTGAAGGGCTGTGCTGTGCTCGGGATGGGAGCACTCGAGGAGTTTGAAGCAGGGCTTAAAGCCCGCGGCATAAAGACGGTGCGGGTACCTCAGAGAAACAGGCATATCATAGGATATATGCTTGCCCTAATGAAGATTCTGAAGCAGGGGCATTTTGATGTGGTCCATATACACGGCAACAGTGCGACCATGGCGATAGAGGCATGTATAGCAAGGCTTTTTAAGGTGAAGGTGAGGATAAGCCACTGCCACAATACGAGAACAAACCATCCCTTTATACACAGGATATTGAGGAAAAGACTGAACAGGGATATAACCTTAGCGGCGGCCTGCGGGAAGGATGCGGGAGAATTCCTGTATGACGGTGATTTTATCGTGATCCCGAACTGTATAAGAGTCAGTGACTTTGAGTATAATGAGTCCGTTCGTGACCGTATCAGGAAAGAGCTTGAACTTGGGCAGGAGATGCTGATAGGGCATGTGGGCAGGTTTTCGTATCAGAAGAATCACGATTTTTTGATAGAGGTTTTTGAAGAAGTTCACAGAAAAAACGCCGGTACGAAGCTTCTGCTCATAGGCAGCGGAGAGCTTGAGGATGATATAAGAAAAAAGGTGGCAAGAAAGAATCTGTCTAATGCAGTAGTCTTCGCCGGAAATGTGGATAATGTCAATGAGTATTTGCAGGCCATGGATGTATTCGTGCTTCCGTCAAGGTATGAGGGACTTTCCATAACAGCCATAGAGGCACAGGCAGCCGGGCTTCCGTGCTTTTTCTCCGAGGATGTATCGGCGGAGACTAAGAAGTCCGACAGGGTTACATTTCTTTCAACGGGCGGGGAGGAAAGTGCGAAGATATGGGCCGGCAGTATACTTGAAGCGGTTACGGGAGAAACGGAAACGACTGAAAACAGGTGCTGCGGCGCTGAAGCTATAATAAAAGCAGGCTATGACGAAGAGTGTCTGGCCGGTATCAT
>ONVB01000313.1 GCA_900321145.1 uncultured Eubacteriales bacterium
AATGTACTTCTCCACTCCTTATAAAGTGCTATCTGATCTCGGACCTTCTCAAGCTCCTCCTTCGAGAGATCACACAGATTAAGCTCATAGCCGAGCACGCCGAAGGCAGCCACGTTGAACCTTGTCTCAAGCGGAGTGTTTCTCAATGTCTGATGATTCGGAACTCCCGATACATGCGCACCCACTGTCGACAATGGATAGCCATAGCTGTAGCCGCACTGTATATCCGCTCTCGCTATGGCGTCCGTATCGTCGCTCGCCCATATCTGCGGGAAGTACGAAAGAATACCTAAGTCAAAGCGGTTTCCTCCTGCTGAACAGCCCTCGAAGAGTATATCCGGGAAGCGCTTCGTGAGTATGCGCATTACACGGTACAGTCCGAGCACATACCTGTGCGCCGTCTCGCCCTGCTTTGCAGCCGGCGTCCCCTGCGAATATACATCCGTCATGGTGCGGTTCATGTCCCACTTCACATATTCCACATTTCCGGACAGGAAAACCTTCGCCATGGCCTTTATAATGTAGTCCTGAACCTCTCTCTTCGAGAGGTCGAGTATCCTCTGATTTCTGCCCTCCGTATGCTCCCTGCCGGGTATCTCGAGTGTCCAGTCGGGGTGCTTCTCATAGAGCTTAGACCTTACATTTACCATCTCGGGTTCAACCCACAAGCCGAACTTCAGCCCAAGCTTGTTGACCTTCTCGGCTATACCTCCCACACCCTCGGGAAGCTTCTTTTTATTCGGATACCAGTCACCGAGAGAGGTCTTATCGTCCTCCCTCTCTCCGAACCAGCCGTCATCCATCACGAAGAGCTCTATTCCCACATTTCTGCCTGCCTCGGCAAGCTTTAAGAGCTTCTTCTCGTTTATATCAAAGTAGGCAGCCTCCCAGCTGTTCAAAAGAACCGGTCTTTCCTTGTCTCTCCAAATCCCGCGCACAATATGCTTTCTCACGAACCTATGCATATTCGCGCTCATACCGTTAAAACCCTTGTCCGAGTAAGTCATCACGGCCTCGGGAGCCTCAAAGCTCTCTCCCTTTTCAAGAGTCCATGAAAATGTATCGGGGTTTATGCCCCATACTACCCTCGTCTTGAAAAACTCGTTAACTTCCGCTGCCTCATAGTGATTACCGCTGTAGACAAGGTTAAAGCCGTATGCCTCACCGGTATCCTCGGTAGTCCACGGTCGTGACAGCATGAAGAACGGATTTGCATTGCTTGAGGAAGTGCCCGCATTGCTTCCTCCGACATGTCTGCCCTGAACCAGCGGCACATCCACCCGGCGCATCTCTCTTGCCCATGCTCCGTTGAAGGTAGTCATCACATATTCGCTGTCATGCAGATCAAGCTGGCCGGACATCAGACGCTCTATCCTCACAGGTCGCTTAACCTTGTTAAGCTTCACCCTTCGGGTTATCACATCGCACTCCTCGTACACTGTATATACTATATCCACAGCAAGCTCGCCGCTCTTTTCCTTCAGCGTTATCACAAGCGACTGCGCTTTATCCTCATCGTCATAGGAACACGGCATGGTCTTAAGTCTTACACCGGACGCATCTGCCATCTGCACACCATCGAACACAAAATCAAATGTTCTGCTGCCGTCGGTATTCACTCCGGCAAATGACGGCTCTCTGTTATCACCCTTACCCTTGGTTCCGAAATCAAGGCATATGTCCTGCAGCACGATTGCAGGGTGATCACTATCATAATTATTTGAATTTCCATGCGGGAAGCGGTGTCTCTCCGCTATACTGTCTATACCGTTAGACACATCTATTCTCTTCCCGTAATAAAGCTGCTCCACATGACCTGTCTCCATCACACGCAGGATGAGGGATGTACTCTTCGTATGTAATGCTATATAGTTTTCGTTTATATCTATCATAGTTTGTCACCTCGTAAATGGCTGTAAATGACGCGAGAGCAGGCGTTTTGCAGTCCCTCAAATCACACTCCGATTTTCACAATCAGAGCGCTCGAGTCCTCGTTTCGTTGCACGAAATCGTACAACCGTTCCGCTTCGCTCCACTTGTAACGATTTCTGAGCACTCAACTTCGGACCACTCGCTGCTGATTGTCTGAAAATCTCCGCGAAAAGATTTGAGGAACCGCACACGTCCTTGCTCTCGCTATTTGTCGACACATGAATAAAAGATACCAAATACCAGCGCTAAGGGCCAGATACAAAAGTTAAGCAGGCTATAGAGCGACGTCCCTTCTTAGCGAGGTCCCTCACGAGCTTAGAAGGGCTACGTCGTGAAATAGAGCGCGAGCGTCCCTCATGTTTTTCGTATATGTGTCCTTGCTGCCGTATACACAAGCAATATTAATTCTTACAACGCTTCAAATCCGTTGAGCTCTGTCTTGATAAGAGGCAGGGCTTTTTGCATATCCGGGACATAAGTATTGCCTTCGTCATCGGTCTTGTAGCCGGAGCTTACGGATACGCTGATCCGGCAGAGGTACTCGCCCTTTCTGATAAATACGAATCCGGTTACGTTCTGATCCTTGGCTTCGACTAAGTACAAGGTGACGGGCTTATCCATGAAGGATACCTCCTCGGTGGTAAGCTCCGCGGAACCGTAGATTCCCTTGGCTATGGCAAGCCTTTTGTCGGCAGCCTCCTTTTCTGTGTCCGCCTGCGGTTTTATCTGGTCCGCCTTCGGTATATAGCTTACCGAAGCGGCTACATCTATCTGGAAACCGCTTCTTTCGGCGCTTATGGCCGACATCGCAAAGTCACGGAACTCGACGGGCGTGGTGTCTTCGACAGCCGGTTTTTTGAGCTCCTCGACCAAGGCCTCCGGATCATTTCTGTCTAATGTGGTAGTCGTGGTTTCGCCGGTTTCCACAAAGTATCTGAAGCTGTATGCCCCTATGGGGGAGTAAAGATATTTGAAGCTTTTGCTTACAAAGTAGCCGTCGTAGTAGTAGTGAGAGCCTGCGGCATCATCCTCTCTGGTGTAGTTTTCCACTACTCCGGGGATAAGCTCAAAGTCCTCGGCGACCTGAGGCATAGCCTCGGTGGTATCGGACTCGGTGTCAGTATCGGAAGCGGCGGCCTCCTCGGTGGTGGCTTCCGTGGTTGTAGCCGTGGTAGCCGCGGTAGGTATGGCGTCCCTGTCGGGATCGTCCCCGCAGGCGCAAAGAAGCATAAGCGAAAGGCCCATTGCGGTTATTATCAGTCTCTTTTTCTTCATATGAGTCATGCACCCCCTTACGAGCGTTATTATAACACGGATGTCAAGCGGACGCGGAAAAGATTCTTCGGGCATACAGAAAACAATACAGCAAGTAAATAAGTTTTCGGTTGTCAACGAACCCATTTTAAGTTATAATATCTGTCAGCTATATAAAATTGAAAGGAAGGTATTTCACATGAAGTTTGGTTACTTTGATGACGCTGCCAAAGAGTACGTCATTACTTCCCCCAGAACTCCTTATCCGTGGATAAACTATCTCGGAACTCAGGATTTCTTCTCACTTATTTCTAACACGGCAGGAGGTTACCATTTCTATAAGGATGCCCGTCTTAGAAGAATCACACGTTATCGC
>ONVB01000312.1 GCA_900321145.1 uncultured Eubacteriales bacterium
CTTGATCACACTCTCTATCATATCCACTATCCTGCCGTAGGTTATGTCGGTATCGAACTCCTCCTCGGCGGTCTTTCTCGCTTTTCTTCCCATCTCCTCACGCAAGTCACAGTCATTAGACAACTTGACTATTGCGTTAGCCAGACTCTCGGAATCTGCGGCCGGTACATTTATACCGAAGCCGTATCTGTCTACCAGTTCGGTGAATATAGGATTTTCCAAAGTGTTCACCATAGGCTTCCCTGAAGCCAGGTAATCACCTATCTTGTTTACTATGCTCTGGGGTGCGCCCTTCACAAAGGAGTTTATCGTCATATCGGAGCTTACAAGAAATGCTGCCATCTCGGGATACTTTTTATAGCCATGGAAGAGAACGTTCGATACTCCCTTATCACCGGCATAAGCCTTGAATTCCTCCTCCATAGGTCCCGTACCAAGGATATGTATCTTTATCTCTTTTCTTCCCATATCCTCGAGCTGCTTTGAACTGTCGATCAGAGTTTTTATATCATAACTCGTAGCCAGTGAGCCTGCATAGGTAACCCATATCTCACCCTCGGGCTTGACTATGCTTTCCCTATGGTGCTCCACGCCCTCATCGAAGGTTTTTAGCCTGACTCCGACATATACGGTCTTTGCAGGGATGTCTCTCTCCCTCTTCTTAAAAGCTCTGTCGGTATAATCGTCCGATGTACCGATGACCCCGCTTGCATTTGCATATGCCGTCTCCGCATCCTTTAACAGCTTAAATAGCAGTGTATTCCTCAAGCCGTCATTTTTTAAGACCATGGACATGGCCTCAGGCCACAGATCCTCAACGTCAACCACACACGGAACTGCGTTCTCCCTGCATATCTCCGTCACCTTTGCCGCCACGTTATTAGAAGGTATGGTAACATAGACTGCGTCGTAATCCTTTACGCAGCCTTCAAGGTGCTTTGCCACACGGCCTGCCACGACAGAATTGCTCTTTATCCTGCCGAGTCCTATATTCTTTTTGTATGGTGGAGTTTTGATAAAAGTGATATTAAACGGATAACCCTGTGCAAGTATGTTTTCTGTATCACGGGGTTCCTTCTTGAAATGTTGAAAATCAACCGTCACGATATCTACTGCATAGCCTGCGTTGACCAAATAGTCGGCTATGTAGTAGAATCTCGACGGTCCCGTCTCACACGGAAACCACATATATCCTGTTGAAACGATCAAAATCTTCTTCACAGTCTCTTACTTCTTCGCCTTACCAAGCTTAACTTCTTCCTTCTTCTCCTCAGTCTTATCGGAAGCAGCATCTTCCTTAACAACTGCGGAGCCTGCCTTCTCAACCTCAGCGATAGCATTCGGATGCATGGGGATACGGCAGTTCTTGTTGTTGCCGAACTCTACGATAACTGTTCCATCCTCTGCTATATCAAGTATGGTACCGTAGAAGCCGCCTGTAGTCATGATAGAGTCGCCCGGCTCCATGGACTTTCTTAAGTCCTCCTGAGCCTTCTTCTGCTTTTTGCTCGGCTTGATGATCATGAAGTAGACCATAGCAAGCATAAGACCGATATAGAATATCCAGAATATGCCGCCTAAGCCGCCCTGTCCCTGCGAAGCATCTTGCTGCAATAGTGTAAGTAACATCTTGTCCTTTACCTCTTTCCTTAATAATCTAAAGCCATATCTTATTATAAAATCCCGAATAATGCAAGATATTTTCTATCTTTACAACTTCATTTTTATGTATAACGTTACCGGCCGGCGTCTGGCCGCTGTGTGACCGGCCGCTGCCCTGCAATGCATGATCGATGCGTTACCTCTATGCCGCCTCAAACTGACTCATGTAGAGTTCCTCATAGAAGCCCTTCTTTGCAAGCAGCTCCTCGTGGTTACCGCTCTCTATCACATCTCCGTCCTTTAAGACAAGTATCAGATCTGCATTCTTTATAGTAGACAGTCTGTGAGCTATGACAAAGCTCGTCCTGCTGCTGGCGAGTTCATCCATGGCCTTCTGTATCTTGAGCTCCGTCCTGGTATCCACAGAGCTGGTCGCCTCGTCCAGGATGAGCATCGGTCTGTCGGAAAGCATGGCTCTCGCTATGGTCAGCTGCTGCCGTTGTCCCTGCGACAAACTAACATTGTCGTTAAGCACCGTATCGAAACCGTTCGGAAGTGTATTGATGAACTTCCTTAAGCCCACCGCTTTGCACACTCTCTCAAGGTCGGCATCGGTCACGCCCTCGCTTGAGTAAGCAAGGTTGTCTCTCACGCTCCCCTCAAAGAGCCATGTATCCTGAAGCACCATGCAGAACTGGTCGTGGAGCTGCTCTCTGGTGTAGTCCTTTATGGACACGCCGTCTATCTTTATGTCTCCGCCGTCAGTCTCGTAAAAGCGCATGAGCAGGTTGACAAGCGTGGTCTTGCCCGCTCCTGTCGGTCCGACTATGGCAACCTTCTGTCCGGGCTTTGCTACAGCATTAAAGTCGTGGATA
>ONVB01000081.1 GCA_900321145.1 uncultured Eubacteriales bacterium
GAAGCCTCGTTCCACTCGTTGAACTGAGCTATTTCCTGCCCCATAAATAAAAGCTTTTTGCCGGGATGTGTCATCATAAAGCCGTATCCGAGTCTCAAGTTCGAGAACTTGTCCTCGTAGCCACCGGGCATCTTCGCGATAAGCGATCCTTTCTCATGCACCACCTCGTCGTGTGACAGGCAGAGCACGAACTTCTCGCTGTATTGATAAACCATACTGAACGTAAGCTCGTTGTGATGGTACTTCCTGTACAGAGGATCAAGCTGAATGTAACCGAGGAAGTCGTTCATCCATCCCATATTCCACTTGAAGTCGAAGCCGAGTCCGTCCTGATCTACCGGAGTGGTTATCTTCGGCCAGGCAGTCGACTCCTCAGCTATCATTATAACTCCCGGGAAGAGCTCATGCATCTTCGAGTTTACCTGCTTTAAAAACTCGACCGCATCCAAGTTCTCATTGCCGCCAAACTTGTTCGGCAGCCACTCACCGTGATTCTTACCGTAATCAAGATAGAGCATCGAAGCAACCGCATCAACTCTTATTCCGTCAACGTGATACTTATCTGCCCAGTAAAGGGCATTTGCAACAAGAAAGTTCTTAACCTCATTCCTTGCGTAATTGTAGATATATGTCCCCCAATGCGGGTGCTCGCCGCGTCTGGGATCCTCATGCTCATAGAGAGCGGTTCCGTCAAAGCGTCCGAGTCCGTGCGCATCTTTAGGGAAATGTGCCGGAACCCAGTCGATTATGACACCGATTCCCTTCGAATGCATATAATCCATAAAATACATGAAATCTGTCGGAGAACCGTAGCGTGAGGTCGGTGCATAGTACCCCGTCACCTGATAGCCCCATGACTTGTCAAGCGGGTGCTCCATAACAGGCATAAGCTCGATATAATTATAGCCCATCTGCTGCACATACTCTGCAAGCTTCGGTGCGAGCTCCCTGTAGGTATAGAATTCCCTGCCGTCGTCCGGTCTCTTCCAGGAGCCTAAGTGTACCTCGTATATATTCAGCGGAGAGACATCCGGCTTTCTCGTCTCCCTTTCCTTTATCCAGATTTCATCCTTCCACTTATAGGTCAAGTCAGCTATTATCGAAGCATTCTTCGGTCTGAGCTCGCTTGTAAATGCGTAAGGATCCGATTTCATGAATACCTTGCCCGACTTTGAGGCAATCTCGAATTTGTAGAGCTCACCGATATACTTGCCCGGGATAAAGAGCTCAAATATGCCCGAATAATCGATCTTTCTCATGGGGTGGCGACTGCCGTCCCAGTTGTTAAAGTCTCCGACCACGGATACACGCTCGGCGTTCGGAGCCCATACGGCAAAGAGAACGCCTTCGACCCCGTCTACCGTCATAGGGTGTGCGCCCATCTTCTCGTATATATTATAATGCTCACCCTCGTTAAAAAGGCTCACATCTATCGGATCAAGAACCTCACCGAAATTATACGGATCTATATAGGTTATATCCGTTCCGTCGTTGAACCTGACCCTTAGTTTATAGTCAAATCTCTTCTTGTCCTTTATGACTATAGAAAAGAAGCCCGGCACCCTGTCGTCAACGAGGGTGTGTCTCTTCTTTGTGGCCGTGTCAATGGCCGTTACCACCTTCGCGTTCGGAAGATAGGCATTGATATATACATCATCCAGACATTCATGCATACCCAGTATGTGATGCGGGTTATTGTGAATGCCCTTTACAAGCGCTTCAACCTCCATCCAGTTGATAGCAAATACTTCTTTTCTTTCAGCCATGCGGAAAAAACCTCCTGCTTGTGCAAGTTATCAGTTTCTAAAATCTGTGTATAAACAATCCGCTGCGCAGCTTAGGTTCAAACCACGTGGATTTAGGCGGCATCAACAGTCCTGCATCTGCCACCGCAAAGAGCTCTTCTATCGACGTGGGATACATGGAGAAAGCAAGCTTCATATCCGACTCCGCTCTTCTCTCAAGCTCCTTTAAGCCTCTTATGCCTCCCACAAAATCTATCCTTGAGTCTGTTCTCGGATCACCTATCCCAAGGATCGGTCCGAGTACTATATCCTGTAAAACCGATACGTCAAGTCCCTTTACGGGATCGTCGGGTCTGAGTCCTTCTTTTAACGACAATCTGTACCACTTTCCGTCTGTATAAAGACCAAAGACTCCCTTTGCATCGGGGCTTACCGCACCATCCGAAGGCTCTACATCAAAGCTCTCCGAAAGCTTTGCCATAAACTCCTCGCCGGAAAGTCCGTTCGTATCCTTTACGACTCTGTTATAGTCAAGTATTTTCAGCTGGTTATCAGGGAAGAGAACGGAAAGGAAGAAGTTATACTCCTCATCCCCGGTGTGTGCCGGATTCTCCGACCTTCTCTTTAATCCGACCTTCACTGCAGAAGCGGCTCTGTGATGCCCGTCCGCTATATATATCGCGTTCATGCCGGCAAAGGTCTGTCTAATGCAGTCGACATCCTCAGACTTGTCTATAACCCACACCTCATGCATGATTCCGTCATCAGCGGTAAAAGAATAAAGGGGCTCCCCCTTCTTGATACGTTCAACCAGGGTATCTATTACATCCTTTGCCTTATACGCAAGGAAGATAGGACCTGTCTGGGCGCTCAGGGTATCGACATGGTTTATGCGATCCTGTTCCTTGTCAGCCCTTGTATTCTCATGCTTTTTGATAACGCCGGACTGATAGTCGTCTATGGACGAGCAGGCAACTATTCCTGCCTGCTTTCTTCCGTCCATAGTCAGCTCATATACATAATAACAAGGCTTTTCCTCGGTCACGAAGCTTCCATCCTCTATCATGGAGTAAAGAAGCTCCTTAGCCTTGGCATACACCCGTTCATCATAAGTATCCACGTCATCCGGCAGCTGGCTCTCGGCTCTGTCGATACGAAGGAAGGAATAGTTATCTCCCTGCACTTTGGCCTTAGCCTCTGCGCGATTATATACATCATACGGAAGTGCGGCTATCTTGTCCGCAAGATCCGCTCTCGGCCTTACAGCCGCAAATGGTCTGACCTGTGCCATATCCTGGTTAACCTCTTATAGCCTTAACTGCTGCGTCAATAGACTTCTTATAATCCTCTTCGGAAGAGTTGTTGAACACAAAGAGTTCGGGTATCCCCTCAGGCTGATCGAAGCGCTGAGTCTTTACATACTCGTCCCAGTTCTCAAGCTTCCATGTATCTCTGTCGGAAGCACGCTTGATCATACGCTGGTGAGCAACCTCGATATCGGTGTGAACCCAAACCACGCAAAGCTCTGCGCCCTTGTCGGCAAGCTTCTTTCTTAATCCGTCAAGATACTCCTTGTCTCTTATCTCGTCCGTGAAAGGAGCATTGATAAGAACTGTATCATTATAATCAAGTGCCTCGAACGCTATATCAAGTACAGCATAGTACTCGTAATCCCTGATCTCTCTCTGGAAGAATTCGGATGAACGGTTGTATTCCTCTCCGGCCACCTTGAATATCTGCTTTGAAAGAACGATAAGAGTATCCTTATCAAGATATACGCAATTAGTAAGAGCCTTTGCAAGCTTCTTTGAGATAAATGTCTTGCCGCATGCCGGCGGTGATGTAACGAGTATAAGCTTCTTCACGTTAAAGAACCCCTTTCTGAAAATATATATGATTGTCTTTACTTCTTATTGATAAATCCCTTTGCCTTAAGGAGCTCAGCGCAAAGAACAGCTCCGCCTGCAGCGCCTCTTAAAGTATTGTGTGAAAGACCTACGAACTTGTAATCGTAAATCGTATCCTCTCTTAATCTTCCTATGGTCACGCCCATACCGCCCTCATAGTCTACATCAAGAGATACCTGAGGACGGTTGTCCTCCTCCATGTACTTGATGAACTGCTTCGGTGCGGAAGGAAGGTTAAGCTCCTGAGGAACGCCCGAGAAGCTCTCAAGCTTTGCTATAAGCTCCTCCTTGGTCGGCTTCTTTCTGAACTTAACGAAAACTGTTGCCGTATGACCGTTGAGAACCGGAACTCTGATGCACTGGCATGAGATCTTAGGTGACTCAGCCGGCACGATAACACCGTTCTCGATATGTCCGAATATTCTTAAAGGCTCTTTCTCCGACTTCTCCTCCTCACCGCCGATGTAAGGGATTATATTTCCTACCATCTCCGGCCAGTCCTTGAAGGTCTTGCCCGCACCCGAGATTGCCTGATAGGTGGATGCTATGACCTCATAAGGCTCATACTCCATCCATGCCGCAAGGCAGGGGGTGTAGGACTGTATCGAGCAGTTAGGCTTAACTGCGATAAAGCCCTTCTCGGTACCGAGTCTCTTCTTCTGAAACTCAATAACATCTGTGTGATCATCATTGATCTCGGGGATGATCATAGGAACATCCGGAGTCCAGCGATGAGCCGAGTTATTTGAAACTACGGGAGTCTCTGTCTTGGCATAAGCCTCCTCTATAGCCTTTATCTCATCCTTGGTCATATCAACTGCCGAGAATACAAAGTCAACGGTTGAAGCAACCTTCTCTACTTCGTTTACGTTATATACAACAAGATTTTTTACGGCCTCGGGCATAGGAGTGTCCATCTTCCAACGGTCACCAACTGCCTCCTCATAGGTCTTGCCTGCTGACCTCGGGCTTGCCGCTATTGTTACAACCTCGAACCAGGGATGGTTCTCGAGTATGGATATAAAGCGCTGACCGACCATACCGGTTCCGCCTAAGATACCAACTTTTAATTTATCGCTCATAATTCACACCTTCTTATCATATTACTTTATAACACGAACCTTAACCACACCGTCGATTGCCTCGATATCTGCGATAGCCTTCTCGTTTGCCGGCTGTGAGAGATCGAGCATTGTGTATGCCCACTCGCCCTTTGACTTTGATACCATGTCAGAGACATTGATACCGTCTGCCGAGAAGATACCTGTGAACTGTGTGATCATATTCGGAATGTTCTTGTGACATACGCTTACTCTTGAAGCTGTCTGGCACACGCCTGCGTCACAAGCCGGGTAGTTTACTGAGTTCTTTATATTTCCGTTCTCAACAAAATCCATGATCTGCTGAACTGCCATAACTGCACAGTTGTCCTCTGACTCGGCTGTTGATGCACCAAGGTGAGGAAGTGTGATCACATTGTCTACTCCGGCGATCTTGGCATTCGGGAAGTCGGTTACATACTTGCTGACCTTTCCGCTTGCAAGAGCCTCGATAATATCATCATCATTTACAAGGATATCTCTTGCGAAGTTGAGGATCTTAACACCGTCCTTCATCATGGCAAATGCATCCTTGTTGAGCATACCCTTTGTACTGTCAAGAGCAGGTACATGAATGGTTATGTAATCGCACTCCCTGTAGATATCCTCAACATTTGTGATATGCTTTACATGGCTTGACAGTCTCCATGCTGCGTCTACGGATACAAAGGGATCGTAACCCATAACATCCATGCCGAGTCTGAAGCCGATATTTGCAACCTTGGCACCTATAGCACCGAGACCTATAACACCGAGCTTCTTGCCCATAACCTCGGTTCCGGCGAAAGCTGACTTCTTCTTCTCAACTGCCTTGGCGATGTTCTCGTCGGAGGCATTCTCCTTAACCCAGTTATAACCGCCTGTGATATCACGGGATGCAAGCAGAAGGCCTGCTACAACAAGCTCCTTGACACCGTTTGCATTGGCACCGGGTGTGTTGAATACGACGATACCCTTCTCGGCACACTTGTCGAGAGGAATGTTGTTTACTCCGGCACCTGCACGTGCTATAGCAGTAAGCTTGTCGGAGAGCTCAAGGTCATGCATGGC
>ONVB01000052.1 GCA_900321145.1 uncultured Eubacteriales bacterium
ACCATAAATTCGCTGTATGAAGCAGCGGAGAGTGAAGAGGGGAAATCGGATTCATCCAAGCTTAAGATCAGCATGGAAACGGTCAGAAGAAGCTACGAGGCGGTCGGAACCACTGTCAGGGGAGATATGGGAGACTCCATAACGAAGGCATTTGCAAATGTTGATGACATCTTAAAGGACCTTGGCTTTGATGCCGATTACGAGCATCAAAGAGCTGTAAGAATACTCGGATACAACAGCATAGAGATAAACCGTGACAACATAGAGGGCGTGATGGATTATGACAGGCAGGTAAATGAGCTGATCGATACATTTTATCCCGAGGCGGTACTCGGCATGATCAAGGATGATATCAATCCGATGGATGCGGAGATATCCGAGCTTGTCGAACGTATTAGACAAAGAAACTATAATGAGGGCGTGAGCGAGGCTGAGGACTTCGCAACTTATCTTGTGGATATGGAAAAGAGCGGACGGGTTACGCAGGAGGAAAGAGACAGCTATGTAGGCGTATTCCGTATGATGAACAAGCTCAAAAAATCAGGCGACCGTGAGGCGGGCTGGCTCTTTGCAAACGGCAGCAGACTGACCGTGAGAAATCTTCTTGCGGCTGCAAGAAGCAGGCAGGCAAGGGGACTTGACGTAAATGTGGATGAGGACTTCGGCATGCTTGAAGAGCTTAACTCAGGCGGGACAAGGATCGATGATCAGATAGAGCGAGCTTTCAGCGATACGCTTATCGGTGATATGGCATCGGAGCTTCTTTCAACCGACGGTGAGTCCAATCTCTATGAGCTTGCGAAACAGCTTGTGGCGAAGATGAAGCTCGGCGAGGAGATGGAGAAAGAGAAGCTTGCCGACGAGGATGCCGAGAGGATATCGAGGTCTCTTATGGGGCTTGACGAGGGCCTTGATATAGGCGAGCTTATCGCAAAGCTTGACGAGAAGGGCAGTCTTCGCGAGGCCTACGGTACCATGAAGCAGCAGCTCACCGGGCTTATGTACGAAGGTGCAAGGAATGCGGTGTATGATATAGCGGATCTTCGCACGATGAAGACGGTACAGGCCGGCTTTACGGTTCTTTCACAGGAGGCAAGACAGGGCAGATACCGCATCCCGGTCGGTGAAGGTGAGAACCTTAAGATCATGAACCTTATGGTGAAGCACGAGGGTGCGGATATGGGCGGAATAAGCATAAGCATCAGGGGCGAGAGAATGGGACTTGTGGAAGCAAGGCTTTCAGTGAGTGTCGAGAGAGAAGTGTCCGGATTTATCACAGCTTCGACCGCCGAGGGCAACGAGGCTTTAGCTGTAGCTTCGGGCAACGCTGAAGCGGCGCTTTCAAAGGAAGGCTTCAGCTCGTCAATCTCCTTCGGAAGACTCGAATCCGAGCCGGCAGCATCTGCCGCATCGCTTGCGGAGTCATACGCCGCCGCAAGGTCCTTTGTGGAGTGGCTTGCGGGCGTTATAGAATAAGAGAATGAAAAAAAGACCGGAAATATCGTGAAATCCGGTCTTTTTTTTGTGTTGTTTCTGTGACTCGGATTATATATAATCAGAAATCATAGACGAAGGATCTTTCGGCAGTGCGATAGTGTCAAAGCCGTTATTGTTACACGATCATGCCATTACACATTTTAGGAGGATTGCATATGTACGATATCAGACTTGTAACCGATGATGTTAAGCTTTACAAAGGCTATATCTCTCCGGATATATATGCCGGCTTTTCAAATATGAGTAATCGTTTTTTGCTTGCGGGATTCGATGAAGGAAAAGCTGTCGGGATATGTGTCTTTGATGCGGCGCCCGTTACCGGGATAGTCGATGTAGGCATAACCGCGGATTGTAAGAACAGAAATAAGTTGAGAAGAGGGTTTATTCGCACCATGCTCGGGATATGCGAAAACCTTCATGCAAAGGTGCTGACGCTTAGCCTGTATGATGATGACGATTTTTCGGAGTGGGAAAAGGTGCTTGAAGAGTATCGCTTCGAGATGGATGAGGAGACTAAGTTTTACAGGTTTAAGATTGACAGCATCTATGAAAATCCCAGGTTTATGAAACTGAAAAAAAATCGTAATGCGGTTTTGCTTGAAAAGGCCGGCGCAGATCAGATCAGGGAAATCGATTCGTTTTTAAAGGAAAGCGGAATGTTTGCCGGTCTTACGGATGAGAGGATAAGAAAGGATCTTTCATCCGTATACATAGAAAAGGATAAGATAGAGGGTGTGCTTTTGATAAGTGACATCCCGGACGGTATCTGCGTGGAATATGTATATGTATCGGACCGTGATTCTCAGATGCTCGCGGCCATGGTCGGTAAAACGGTAAATGCGATCGCAAATGACAGGAATCTCACCGAGACTGCCGTGGGAGAGCTGGCATGTGTCAATAAGTCATCCGTCAAGCTGTTTCTGAAGCTGTTTCCCGAATATGAGAAGCTTGGCGAACAGAGAACGTATTTTACGGCTATAGAGATGTAGGAAAGGGGTATATATTATGTGTATGGAATTCGAAGATAAGCTGAAGAAGGATTTTGAGAATAAGGTATTAGATGTTAACGAAACTGAGACATATTATCGGGCGAGAGCCATGAAGGTCGGAGTTGAGGAGCTGCGCTCGCTGGCCGTACAGCAAGAACCTTTGGATCAGGATACGGTCAGAAACAAATATGATATGGAAAGGCTCGTGAAGAATGCAAAAAAAATAAAGTTAGACTATGATTCAAGCAGATTCAGTCTGGACGAAGTTACAAAGGCTGCTGCTTTTCTGACCAGGATAAAGGAATATGGTTACAGCTCCGAACTGGATGTGATCGATAATCCGATCCTCTATAAGAAAGTTGCGGATGAAAAAGATCCGTCGAAGACCAAACTCAAGAAAAGGGGATATTTCGAAAAAAAGAGCATAAAAAAGTCTGCCAAAAAGTTCAGGACAAAGTATAAGGAATTCCATGCCGCCAGGGTGGCCGATGAGTTGAAGAGGTATAAGGATAAGGATATATATGATATCGGAGAAGATGTATCATATGATGCACAGATAAAGTTCACCAGGGAGGATATAGATAAAGTCAGGAAAAAGGATGTGCTCAAGGTAAACCCGGACGATCCGGTTTCCCGATATGTGCTGGGACTTCCCGCAGAAAAGAAGGATACTGCGAAGGAAATATCCGAGAAGCAAAGAATAGACAAGCTGTATGAGGATTTCGGGGAACTGCAGGGGTTGATGAATACGGATATTTTCAAGAAGCACCTTGTGATGCATCCCTCGGTTATGTCTGCCTATGCGAGAAAAGCGGTGTTTACTCCCGGCTTGTATGTGGGCGTGGGTGATCTATACGTAGCTATCAATAGTTTTGCGAAGTGGCTTGCCGATCCGGCAGCTTACGGCTTTGTTGAGTCGGATGACCCGGAGGCAAACGGAGGGCTTAATACAGCCAGGCTTAAAACACTTGAACATCTGATTAAGCAGGTCTTAACGCTTTCGTCCATGGCCCGGCAGGCGGAGGAATACAAGGGCTTTGTAAACGGGCTCTTGACAGATGGCGATTCATTTGGAGTAACCGAGGGTGAAACAAAAGAGACCGTAAAGCCTCATACCAGAAAAGCAGCGGAAAAAGCCAAACGTGTAACCGCTGAGCTTGCCACACGTTCAGGTGCGGCTATGAGGGGGCTTATCGATATGCACAAGGATATACTCAGGTGCACCGGTTATCTCGGCAGTGACAAGAAAAATAAGAACAATATAGATTCACTCCCGTCATTTAAGGATTATTTCGGGAAAGTGGAGGAGTATGTCAAGTTTGACGACTGAGCGGCCGCAGATCTAAGGGTGCGGAACACACAGCATTAACGAAGGGAAAACTATGCCGGTATATCTGCTATCAAAAGAGAATAATATATTTCCGGAGCCTTTCATGGGTGAGCCTGACGGGCTTCTTGCAATAGGAGGAGACTTAAGTGTTGAGCGTCTGACCGAAGCGTACCGACACAGCATCTTTCCGTGGTACAGCGAGGGTGATCCGATACTGTGGTGGAGTCCGCCGGAACGCTTTATCATAAAGCCGGAGGATATACATATATCGCATTCCATGAAGAAGTTCTTCAAGAAGCACGATGTCCGATTTGAGCTTAACAGGGACTTTTCGGATACGATCCACAACTGCCGCATGATACATCAGCCTCAGGGCGAGTGGATCACGGACGATATGGAGCGGGCCTATATTGCTTTGTATAAAGCAGGCTTTGCTACAGGCGTTGAAGCTTTCTTCGACGGAGAACTTGCCGGGGGACTGTACGGAGTGAACATCGGGCGGTGCTTCTTCGGTGAGAGCATGTTTACCGTAAAGGAGAACGGCTCGAAGGCGGCCCTGATACTGCTTGCACAGTATCTTAACGAACGTGATTATATAATGATCGACTGCCAGTTCCACACGGACCATCTCGAGAGCATGGGCGGCATTACGGTCAGCAGAAGCAAATATCTGGAGTTGCTTAACAGGGGAATATACAGTTGACACATGGCTTTGAATAAGGCATTATGAAGAATTGAAAAATAGTTTTTCGGAGTGAATAAAAATGCATAAAGAATTCTTAATGGGAAACGAGGCGATAGCCTTAGGTGCTTTGGCTGCGGGGGTGAACCTTGTGGCGGGTTATCCGGGGACTCCGTCCACGGAGGTGCTTGAGACTGTAGCGAAAAGAAAGACGGGCGCTACCTACGTGGAGTGGTCCGTAAATGAAAAGCAGGCGATGGAGGTAGCCGCAGGTGCTTCATATGCCGGAGCAAGGACGATGGTGACCATGAAGCAGGTCGGCTTAAATGTGGCTGCAGATCCGCTGATGAGCCTTGAGTATGTGGGAGTAAAGGGCGGCATGGTTGTCCTTGTGGCAGACGACCCGGGTCCTATATCATCGCAGACGGAGCAGGACACGAGAACCTTCGCCATGTTCTCGAAGCTGCCGTGCTTTGATCCGTCCACGGCTGCGGAGGCGTACAGGATGGTGCAGGATGCTTTCGAACTGTCCGAGGAGCTTAAAACCCCGGTGTTCTTAAGACCGACCACGAGGGTGTGTCACGGCTACGCGTCCGTAGAGGTTAAGGACGAGAGTGAGTATAGGGAGAACCGGCCCGATGGCTTTATAAAGGATTCGAAGCGCTGGGTTATCTTCCCGAAGCTTTCGTATAAGGCACATATTGATATAGAGGAAAGAAATGCTAAGCTTGCCGATACATTTTCGGATTATGAGCTTAACAGGATAAGCCCGGCGGGAGAAGGCATGCCGGAGAATATAGGAATAGCGGCATCGGGCATAAGCGCGGCTTATGTGAGCGAGGTGCTAAAGAAGACAGGAGCGGTTAAGTTCTTCAAGGTGTCAACACCGCATCCTTTCCCGGACAGACTTGCGAAGGAATTCCTTACGGGGCTTGACAAGGTGCTCGTGTGTGAAGAGCTTGATCCCTATGTGGAGCGTGAGCTTGTCCGCGTGTGCGGCAAATATGGCATAAAGGTCGAGATAACAGGAAAGCTTACACATGATATGGCCGTTTCCGGCGAGAACACGAGAGACAGTGTTTTCTCTGCGGTATGCAGGCTGCTCGGCAAGGAAAATATGGCTGCGGATATACGCTGCATAGATGATGCACCGGTGCTTCCGGTCAGACCTCCGGTCCTTTGCGCGGGCTGTCCGCACAGGGCAAGCTTCTATGCGGTCAAGCAGGCTATGAAGGGCAGAAAGACCATATTCTGCGGAGATATAGGCTGTTATACCTTGGGAAATGCCATGCCGCTTGATATGGTCGATACCTGCCTGTGCATGGGAGCGGGACTCGGTATAGCGCAGGGTGTGTGGCACACGGAGCCGGATACATCGTGCTTTGCCTTCGTGGGTGATTCGACTTTCTTTGCGTCGGCTATCCCCGGGGTTGTAAATGCGATGTATAATCAGGCAAGCTTTACGCTTGTGATACTGGATAATTCCACCACGGCCATGACCGGCCATCAGCCGCATCCGGGAACGGGTGAGACCATGATGGGCGAGGTGGTCGGGAAGATCGATATAGAGGCAGTATTAAGAGGCATAGGGGTCAAGGTGGTCGCGACCTGCGATCCGCTTAACCTGACTAACGCAATAGACACCGTAAAGACGGTCGAAGCGGAGCCGGGAGTCAAGGCTGTCATATTCCGATCACCCTGTATAGCGAAGTTCAGGTCCGACAAGAAGGATGAGATAGATAAAGATAAATGCATCGGCTGCAAGAAGTGCATCAACGAGATAGGCTGTCCGGCGATTTCGTTGATCGACGGCAAGGCCGTGATAGACGAGACCCTGTGCAACGGCTGCGGTCTGTGCGAGAGTATATGCCCTGTTTCGGCAATCGGGAGGTGCAAGTGATGACTAAGAATATAGTACTGACCGGAGTGGGCGGACAGGGAACCGTGCTCGCCTCCAAGCTTATAGCGGCAGCAGCCATGGCCAAGGGACTTGAAGTAAAAAGCGCAGAGACGATCGGCATGGCGCAGAGAGGCGGCAGTGTATTCTCGCACCTTCGCATAGGTGACAGTATCGACTGTCCTATGATCGCATACGGGGAAGCTGACATAATACTTGGCTTCGAACCCGGAGAGACCGTCCGCATGCTTCCGTATCTAAAAAAGGATGGTTTCGTGGTCGTATCCGACCGCGCAGTCACACCTGTTACCGCATCCCTTACGGGAGGTAATTACGACTCGAAGGCAATGCTCGATTACCTGTCTAACAAAGTAGACAACCTGAAGATAATCGACACAGGCAAGGCCCTCGATGACCTCGGCTCTGCCAAGGTATTAAATGTATTGCTGCTCGGTGCCGCTATAAGAAGCGGAGAACTCGGGATAACGGAAGATGAGATGCGCGAGACTATCCGTTCAAAAGTTCCGCCGAAGTTCCTGGAATTAAACATGAAAGCATTTGATTATACCGCGTAAGCCGGGAGCCGAGCCGTTTAGTTGGTGTACGGCCGGCCTACAGATAATAAAGGAGAGAACATATGCAGATCAGTAACGAACAATTAGCGCTTGTAAACAAGCAGATCGATGCCCTTATAAAGGCGGATAATTTCTACGGAAAGAGGCTTAAGGAGGCGGGAGTTTCCGGAGTGAAGGATGCGGCCGAGTTCGAGAAGCTCCCCTTCTCCGAGAAGAACGACCTGAGGGAGGCTTACCCGCTCGGCCTTATGACAGCTCCCGAGGAGGAGATAGTCAGGATCCACAGCTCGTCGGGAACAACGGGCCTGCCGGTGATCATACCTTATACCGCAAAGGATGTGGACGATTGGGGAGAGATGTTCAAGCGCTGCTACGAATATGCAGGTATTACGAATAAAGACAGGATACATATCACTCCGGGATACGGCCTCTGGACTGCCGGAATAGGTTTTCAGAACGGCGCCGAGAAGCTTGGCGCCATGGTCATCCCCATGGGACCGGGCAATACCGACAAGCAGCTTCAGATGATGCAGGACCTCGGTTCTACCGTGCTCTGTGCCACATCCTCGTATGCGCTGCTTCTTGCGGAGGAGATCGAGAAGAGAGGGATCAAGGATAACATTAAGCTCAAGAAGGGTGTCATAGGTTCCGAGCGCTGGGGCGAGAAGATGAGGAACCGTATCAAGAACGAGCTTGGAATAGAGCTCTATGACATCTATGGACTGACAGAGATCTACGGACCGGGCATAGGTATAAACTGTAAGTACGATACCGGCATGCACTATTGGGATGACTACATCTATATCGAGATCATAGATCCCGTTACCTTAAAGCCCGTACCTGACGGCGAGATGGGTGAGATAGTTATCACAACTCTTGTCAAGGAAGGTGCGCCGCTCATCCGCTACCGCACACATGACCTGTCAAGGATCATACCGGGCGAGTGCCCCTGCGGATCAAAGCATCCGAGACTTGACGCTATCATGGGCAGAACGGATGACATGATGAAGATAAAGGGTGTAAATGTATTCCCGAGCCAGATCGAGGAGATACTCAAGACCTTCCCCGAGCTTTCGAGCGAGTACCAGATAAGGATATCACACTTAGACGGTAAGGATACCATGAGAATATATGTAGAGACAAACGGAAGTGTTGATTTCGCGGCCATATCAAAGGATGTAGCGGACAGGGTGAAGAGCAAGATAGGCTTCACACCTTTAGTCAAGGTTGTTGAGGTCGGAGTGCTTCCGAGAAGCGAGAAGAAGACAAAGAGAGTTATCGACGAGCGTTACGAGTAATGTGCTCCACCTGTGAATGCGGTTTATAAATGCTTGCATGGTTAAGAAAAATCCCTGAAATTCCGATAAAAAGGTATATCGGAAAAAAAGCTTTAGTGTTATAATACTATAGAATGCGGAGGAAAAACTATGAGAATAAACCATAATTCCATGGCGCTTAACGCAAGTGACCATTTCGCAGGGATCAATAAGAATATCGCGAAGTCCATGAAGAGACTCTCTTCGGGTAAGAAGATCACAAGCCCGGCGGATGATGCTGCGGGCCTTGCCATTTCCACCAAGCTCAATGCCCAGATCAAGGGACTTGACAGAGCGGCGCTCAATGCCAACGACGGTATATCCGTTATACGTTCGGCCGAGGGCGGTCTCTCGGAGATGCATAACATCTTACAGCGTATGAGAGAGCTTGCCGTAAAGGCGGCAAATGATGTGGAGGATGAGCTTGACAGAGATGCCATCCAGGAGGAGATAGATGCTCTTGCCGAGGAGCTTACTCAGATATCGGATACTACCGCGTTCAACGGACAGATACTTCTGAACGGTAATCTTACCAGAAGGACACTGCCCGACAACGGAGACTTCAAGGTTACATATCTTTCGCATGATGTACCTCCGGGAGAGTATGAGGTAGAGGTGACAACGGCAGCCGAGCAGGCCAAGACTACATTTTCGATACCCGCCGGTCCTATCTCGGCCGAGCAGGCCGGAAGCATAACCGTAAATGATTTCCAGGTTGAGATCACAGAGGGTATGACAAGAACGGATATATACGAAGCCCTTCAGACACATCTTGACAAGATAGGTATGACGGTCGAGTCGAATGATAACGGAGCGACTGCCGTAATTAAGACCGAGGAGTACGGAAAGAAGCAGTACATCGAGGTCAAGATTGCAAATACCGAGCTGAACTCTGTTATGGGCGGAGTGGGTACGATCGACGACAAGGGCAGGGGTGTTAAGAACGAAGGCAAGGACTGCGAAGCAACGATAACCAAGTCGTCAGGTAATCCGACGGACAAGGGCTTCTCGCAGACAGCTACTTATACCACGGACGGAAATAAGGTCACGATAGTTGACAAGAACGGTTTTGAGATGACTGTCGAGATTGCATCGGAGAAGAAGCAGGATCCGAACGAGAACGGAGCCAAAACCGGTAAGACCAAGATAGAGGTGCTGACGGCCGGGACCATGATCATACAGACCGGCGCAAATTCCGGCGAGCAGGTATCCATAGATATCCCGGATCTCGATGCGAAGGGACTCGGAGTGGACAAGCTTGTGATGTATACTCATGCATATGCGGCAGAGGCTATCGAGATCATAGACAAGGCGGTGAGCAGGGTTTCCGATGTAAGATCGAAGCTCGGTGCTTACGAGAACCGCTTCAATGATGTGTATGACGGTCTGAAGGTTCAGAGCGAGAGTATAACTGAGGCTTACTCGAGGATCATGGATACGGATATGGCAGAGGAGATGACGAACTATACACAGCAGGATGTGCTTTCACAGGCGGCAATCTCCATGATGCAGCGCTCAAACGAGAGACCGGAGTCTATCCTGCAGCTGCTCCAGTAGTAAGATAAAGGAACGCTAAGCATAGCTTCGTTTCCGGATTTCATAAACAATGCGTAAAAGGGCGCGGGCCCTTGACATATAACAGGTGATACGGCACACGGAATCTGCTCCCTCGCTACCGTGTGCCGTGTCATAAAATGATTCTTTGGGCGGAATCTTATCAAAAAAGGGGGATAAGGAATGACAAAAGAACAGATACAGGAGTTCACATTAAGAACCTCTCAGGAAAACCACAGCGGTCTTATATTAGTGCTTACCGACATCGAAAAGGTATACTTGTCGGAGGCACTTTCTTTTTATGAAGCGGGCGACGCCGATGAATATTTCCGAAG
>ONVB01000080.1 GCA_900321145.1 uncultured Eubacteriales bacterium
AGAAACCCGCTTCGTATAATAGATCTGTCGGAGTTCTTCAGCAGATGTACCTTTAAGCCGTTTATCGGCAAGACCGTAAGAGCCGTAAATGTACATGCAAAGCTCTCCAAGGGCCAGCACGAGAAGATGCTCAAGTTCGCAACAGGCATAGGCATGGGCGGACTCGGTTACCTTGAGGTACTTGAGGACGGCTCCTACAAGGGCCCGATCGACAAGTTCATCCCGGATGATATGAAGTCCGAGATTAAGGAGCTTGCCGGTCTTGAGATCGGAGATACCATCTTCTTCATAGCGGACAACGAGAAGAATGCCGCAAGCTATGCGGGCCAGATCAGACAGGAGCTTGGAATAAGGCTTGATCTTTTGGAGAAGAATGCTTACCGCTTCTGCTATATAAACGATTTCCCGATGTATGAGTACGATCCCGAGGAGAAGAAGATCGGATTTACCCATAATCCTTTCTCCATGCCGCAGGGAGGTCTTGAGGCCTTAAATGAAAAGGATCCTCTCGACATACTCGCATATCAGTATGATATAGTCTGCAACGGTGTCGAGCTTTCGTCCGGCGCTGTCAGAAACCACGATATGAAGATCATGGAGAAGGCCTTTGAGATAGCGGGCTACGACAAGGAGGTTCTCGAGGCCAAGTTCGGAGCGCTCTATAACGCCTTCCAGTTCGGAGCACCTCCACATGCAGGTATGGCACCGGGCGTGGATCGTATGATCATGCTTCATCGCAACGAGGAGAATATCCGTGAGGTCATCCCGTTCCCGATGAACGGAAACGGACAGGATCTGATGTGCGGCGCCCCCGGAGATGTAACCGAGCAGCAGCTTCGTGAGGTTCACATTAAAGTAAGAGCATAGTGTCATCCTTAAGATTCTTCGGGCATACGCCCTCAGAATGACACGAAGACAGTGTCATCCTGAGCGAAGCGAAGGATCTTAAAAGAATTGTCGGACATACGCCCTGAGAATGACACGATAGAATAAATGAAAGTGAGATAAGTCATATGGTGATCACAGACGAAACCATAGAATATGTTGGCATTCTTGCCAAGCTTGAGCTCTCTGACGAGGAAAAGGAACAGTCGAAGAAGGACTTGTCGGATATGCTTGATTATGTGGGCAAGCTCAACGAACTCGACACTGACGGCGTAGCTCCCATGTCGCACACCTTCCCCATCTCAAATGTGATGCGCGAGGATGTGGTCACAAACGGCGACGACAAGGAGAATATGCTTAAAAATGCACCCGAGAGCAACGAGGATGCATATATAGTTCCGAACACGTTCTAAGATAAAAGATCCTTCGGACATTCGGCCTCAGGATTACACACCCTGTATGAGGTGTCATTCCGGGCGGAGCAACGTGAAGAGTCTTATCATGCAGAAATAAGGAGAGTAGACATGCAAGACATTTTGTCACTTAGCGCGGTTCAGCTGGGCAAGAAGATCGCTGCCGGCGAGATCACTTCGGTTGAGGCGACCGGGGCGTATTTAGAGCGGATCGGCGCAGTGGATAAAGACATAAATGCATATATAACCGTTATGAAGGATGAGGCATTAAAGGCTGCCGAAGAGGCGGATAAGCTGATCGCGGAAAAGAAAGCTGCGGGAGAGGAATTAAGTCCGCTTGCCGGAGTTCCGATCGCGGTAAAGGATAATATGTGCATAGAGGGCGTGCTCACTACATGCGCGTCTCATATACTCGATAACTTCGTTCCGACCTACACGGCGACCGCGGTAAAAAAGCTTATCGATGCGGGTGCAGTGATCATCGGACGTACAAATATGGATGAGTTTGCCATGGGAAGTACCACAGAGACTTCCTACTTTGGCGCTACGAAGAACCCGCGTGACTTGACACGCGTTCCGGGCGGTTCCTCGGGCGGTTCGGCAGCGGCTGTCGCTGCCATGGAGTGCCCCGCCGCGCTTGGTTCGGACACAGGTGGTTCCATCCGTCAGCCCGCTTCTTTCTGCGGTGTGACCGGCATCAAGCCGACCTACGGAAGAGTATCGCGATACGGACTTATCGCCTACGGTTCTTCTTTGGATCAGATAGGCCCTCTCGGGAAGGATGTAACGGACTGCGCAACTATCTTAGAGATCATATCGGGACACGATCCCAAGGATTCGACCTCGGCGGGAGCGGAGGCGACTCTTACGAGTCGCTTTGAACCGCTCAAAGCCGCGGGGCTCTCTGCAGCAGAGCTGCAGAGCAAAGCGGACGAGACTTCTTCACAGGATGAGAGAACAACCGATTATAAGTTCACCGAAGCCCTTGTCGATGACGTAAAGGGTATGAAGATAGGTATCCCGAGAGATTATTTCCTCGAGGGGATGAATGAGGATGTAAAGAAGGCAGTTTTGGATGCGGCTGAGGTCTTAAAGTCCAAGGGTGCCGAGGTTGAGGAATTCGACTTGGGCATGGTCGAGTATGCCATACCGGCATATTATGTGATCGCCTGCGCCGAGGCTTCATCCAACCTTGAGAGGTTCGATGGCGTTAAGTACGGCTACAGGACGAAGGATTACTTAGACCTTCACAATATGTACAAGAAGACCCGTTCCGAGGGCTTCGGTGCGGAGGTTAAGCGCCGTATCATGCTCGGTTCGTTTGTACTTTCGTCGGGTTATTATGATGCTTATTATGTGAAGGCTCTTCGTGTCAAGGCTTTGATCAAGAAGGCATTTGACGATGCATTTGCAAAGTACGATGTCATCCTCGGACCGGTTGCCCCGACCACCGCTTTAAAGCTCGGCGAGTCCTTGAGCGATCCGATCCAGATGTATCTTGGCGATATATATACCGTGTCCGTGAACCTTGCCGGACTTCCGGGAATATCCGTTCCATGCGGTGAGGACAGTGAGGGACTTCCGATAGGCCTGCAGCTTCTCGGACAGACCTTTGACGAAAAGAAGATCATAAGGGCGGCATACAGCTATGAGCAGTACAGGCTCGCGAATATGAGCTTGAAATGCGACGATATAATCGGGAAGGAGGCTTAAAGGTTATGAGTATGGATTACGAAGTAATGATAGGCCTCGAGGTGCATGTTGAGTTAAATACAAAGACCAAGATATTCTGCGGCTGCTCTACAGAGTTCGGCGGGGCGCCGAATACACACGTATGTCCGGTGTGCTCGGGTATGCCGGGTTCGCTTCCCGTGCTTAACAAAGAGGTTGTTAACAAGGCCATCTCGGTAGGCCTTGCAACAAATTGTGACATAACAAGGAATTCGAAGTTTGACCGTAAGAATTATTTCTACCCGGACAACCCGCAGAATTACCAGATATCACAGCTTTATTATCCGATCTGCCGTAACGGTCATGTGATAATAGAGGTTGATAATCCGGACGGAATAGATCCCGAGACCATGCATACGCTGTGGAAGGATCCCGAGACCGACAGCAAGTGTGAGGAGATCACGGAATCGGAGAGGACCGAGAAGGGCAAGAAGCTTGCAACCTACAAGAAGGCTGTCCGCATCCATGAGATACACATGGAGGAGGATGCGGGAAAGCTGGTACATGACGGCTTTACCGATGAAACCTGGGTTGACTTCAACCGCTCCGGTGTGCCTCTTATAGAGATAGTATCCGAACCTGATATGCGCTCTGCCGAGGAGGTAGTAGCTTATCTTGAGAAGCTCAGGGAGACGGTTCAGTACCTTAACGCATCCGACTGCAAGTTAAATGAAGGTTCGATGAGAGCCGATGTGAATCTTTCGATCAGGAAGAAGGGCTCGACAGAGTACGGAACAAGAACAGAGTCCAAGAACCTTAATTCCTTCAGAGCTATCAGTAGATGTATCGAGGCGGAGATCGAAAGACAGATCGAGATCATAGAGGACGGCGGGAAGGTGGTTCAGGAAACCCGCAGATGGGATGATGAGAAGGGCTATTCCTATCCGATGCGTTCGAAGGAGGATGCACAGGACTACAGATACTTCCCGGATCCGGATCTTGTTCCGCTCATGATCTCACAGGAGTGGATAGACAATATAAGGGATAATCGTCCGGAGCTTCGCGATGAGAAGAAGATACGTTATAAGGAAGAGTACGGTATCCCCGAGTATGATATAGATCTGATAACGGGAGAGAAGGCTTTGGCTGACCTCTTTGAGGGTGCTGTCGCCGAGGGAGCCGATCCGAAGAAGGCTTCCAACTGGCTTATGGTCGAGACCATGCGTCTTATGAAGGAGCACAACCTTGATGCCGACCAGCTTAAGTTCTCGGGTTCAAACCTTGCGAAGCTTATCAAGCTGGTTGATTCAAAGGAGATAAATAATGCGGTAGCCAAGGAGGTCTTCGAGAAGGCAGTCTTCCTTGACAACCTCGATCCCGAGAAATATGTGGCAGACAATAACCTTTCGACAAAGGCTGATTCGGGCGAGCTCGAGGCAGTGGTAAAGAAGGCCATAGAGGCGAACCCGAAGGCGGTTGAGGATGTAAAGGCCGGCAAGGGCAAGGCAATCGGTGCCATAGTCGGATTTGTAATGAAGGAAATGAAGGGCAAGTGCGATCCGGCGGAAGCAAACCGTATGATCGCAGAACAGTTGAAGAATCTCTAATATGAAATACGAAAACACGGAGGAACGAATATGCGAACATATCTGGTAACCGGAGGCGCCGGATTCATCGGCTCAAATTATATCCATTATATGTTTAAGAAGTACGGCGACGAGATCCGCATCATCAATGTGGATGCGCTCACCTATGCCGGCAACCTTGAGAACTTAAAGGATCTCGAGGATCGCGACAACTATACATTTGTTAAGGCTGATATCCGCGACAAGGAGGCTATCGCCAAGATATTTGCTGAAAATGATATTGACCGTGTGGTTCACTTTGCGGCTGAGTCCCATGTAGACCGCTCGATCAAGAATCCCGAGGTCTTTGTGGAGACAAATGTGCTCGGAACAGCCGTTATGCTCAACTGTGCAAAGGCTGCATGGGAGCTTGAAGACGGTACATTTAAGGAGGGAAAGAAGTTCCTCCATGTGTCTACCGATGAGGTATACGGCTCGCTCGACGACGATCCGAATGCTTACTTCTATGAGACCACACCTTACGATCCGCACAGCCCTTACTCGGCATCCAAGGCTTCATCGGATATGCTCGTAAAGGCTTACATGGATACCTACAAGTTCCCTGCGAACATCACAAACTGCAGCAACAACTACGGTCCTTACCAGTTCCCGGAGAAGCTTATCCCGCTTATCATCAACAACGCTTTGCAAGGCAAGAAGCTTCCCGTATACGGTGACGGCAAGAATGTGCGCGACTGGCTCTATGTGGAGGATCACGCCAAGGCTATCGATATGGTCCAGGAGCAGGGCGAGCTTTTCGAGACCTACAACATAGGAGGTCACAACGAGAAGCAGAATATAGAGATAATCCATATCATACTTGATACACTAAATGAGATGCTTCCGGACGACGATCCGAGGAAGGCCCATATCAACGAGGATCTTATCACCTATGTTGAGGACAGAAAGGGACATGACAGAAGATACGCCATAGCGCCGGACAAGATCAAGGCAGCAGTCGGCTGGTATCCCGAGACCATGTTCGCTGAGGGAATAAAGAAGACCATCGCCTGGTTCTTCGAACACGAGGACTGGATGAAGAATGTAACCTCGGGCGACTATCAGAAGTATTACGACGATATGTATAAAAACAGATAATTCTGTAAACAGCAATTCAGCTTAGATAATAAAGTATATTCTCGGCGCGAGGAGCGTGTGTTTTGAGGGAGTATCGACCGAAAAACACATGTCCGGGAGCCGAGCCGGTAAAATGGGTGCTGAATTGCGTAAAGGAGGAGAAGTATGAAGGGTATAATTCTTGCGGGCGGTTCGGGCACCAGACTCTATCCGCTTACCAAAGCAGTTTCAAAGCAGATCATGCCGGTATATGATAAACCGATGATCTACTATCCGCTTTCGACTCTTATGCTTGCGGGCATAAGAGAGGTGCTGATCATATCCACACCGAGAGATCTGCCTTGTTTTAAGGAGCTTTTCGGTGACGGAAGTCAGCTCGGCATGCGTTTTGAGTATGCCATACAGGAGGTCCCGAGAGGACTTGCCGATGCATTTATAGTCGGAGAGAGCTTTATAGGCAGCGACAATGTGGCGCTGGTTTTGGGAGACAACATCTTCTACGGACAGAGCTTCTCGAAGGTGCTCAAGGCTGCGGCCGAGAGAGAGAAGGGTGCAACCATCTTTGGTTATTACGTGAAGGATCCGAGAGAGTACGGCGTGGTCGAGTTCGATGAGAACGGCAAGGCTCTTTCGATAGAGGAAAAGCCGGCCAATCCGAAGTCGAACTATGCGGTTCCCGGACTTTACTTCTATGATAATGATGTAGTTGAGATAGCAAAAAATGTTAAGCCTTCGGCCAGAGGTGAGATAGAGATAACAAGCGTGAACAACGAGTATCTCCGCCGCGGGGATCTTATGGTCGAGACTCTCGGAAGAGGCTTCGCATGGCTGGATACCGGTAATCACGATATGCTTCTCGACGCGGCGGATTTCGTGGCTGCTTTCCAGAAGAGACAGGGGCTTTATATCTCCTGCATAGAGGAGATAGCTTATAAGAGGGGCTTTATCAACAGAGAACAGCTTCTTGCTTTGGCAGAGCCGCTTATGAAGACAGCATACGGACAATACCTGGTGGATGTTGCAAACGGTTTATAAAGATTCTTCAGACTTGCAAAATAGGTGTCAGGACCTGCATGATGCAGTGTCATCCTTAGGGACGCCGGCGACGAAGAATCTTAAAAGAGGAAAATGATTATGAGCAGATCAAAAAGAGCAACAGCGATAATAGTGATTTCGGTGGTGCTCTTTTTGTGTGCTTTTGGGATGGAAAAGCCTTATCCCGTTAAGGCTGCGGGAATGGGCGTGACCTATTCCCTGTATATACAAAAGGATGGCGACAAGCAGGGCTATGTAAGCAACGGCAAGCGTGCCGGAACCATAGGCCAGTCAAAGCGTGCCGAGAATATCAAGATAAAGCTTACGGGGACAGAGTATACCGGAAGCATAAAGTACAGAACCTACATACAGAAACTCGGCTGGACGGACTGGGTAAAGGACGGAGCTATGTCGGGGACAAAGGGACGGTCGCTTCGGCTTGAAGCCATACAGATAAAGCTTGAGGGAGATGTAGCAGAGCACTATGATGTGTGCTATGTGGCTCACGTGAAGGGTAACGGCTGGCAGGCATGGCGTATGAACGGAGGAACCGCGGGAACCCAGGGACAGAGCACGTATATAGATGCCATCCAGATAAAGCTCAAGGCAAAGGATGACTACACCTATACACAGGATATGATAGATATAGTGAACCGCTGCAACAAGGAGAGAAAGGCTGCCGGAGTCGACAATAACCTTGTGCTTGATTCCGAGCTGTGCAAGACGGCCGAGATCCGCGCAAAGGAGTTGTCTTCATACTTCTCCCACACAAGACCTGACGGCAGAGCTTGCTTTACGGTTTTGACCGACTGTTCGGTGCGCTACCTTATCGCGGCGGAGAACATAGCCTACGGACAGACTACGGCCGACGAGGTGATGAACTCGTGGATGAAGTCGGCGGAGAATAAGAAGAAGGTACTGAACAAGACCTACAACAGGCTGGGTGTGGCATCTTATACCCAGGGCCAGACCATATACTGGATACAATTATTTACAGACTAATGTATTAGACAGATAGATCAAGTAAACTGACACCCCGGCTCGATCGCGAAAGCCGGGTCAGTATTTCGGAGGTTTGCGATGACACAATGTCCAAATTGCGGCGGCGGAGTCCGCTTTGATGCCGCAACACAATTCGTAAAATGTGACTACTGCGGTAGTCAGTTTGATCCCTATGATCAAAATTTCGGAAATATGGCGGAAGCTCAGAGTGATATGGAGATAACCGTATTTACCTGCCGCAACTGCGGTGGTGAGATAGCGTCCACTCAGGAGACCGCCGCAGCATTTTGCAGCTATTGCGGAAGCTCCACTCTCCTCGAGGGAAGGCTGACACATGAGAAGAAGCCGGAGATGATCATTCCGTTTAAGCTTACAAAGGAAGCCTGCAAGGAAGCATTTTCGGACAGGCTTAAGAGAGCCTACTTTGCGCCGACGGCTTACAAGAAGACTGCCAAGGCCGACGGCTTCAGGGGTATCTATATGCCCTACTGGGTCTACGATATGACTCAGACCGGGCGCATGCTGGTGAAGAGTTCTTCGTCTCACAGGAGAGGAGACTATATAATCACCGATCATTATGACCTTACAGGATATATGGATAATGAGTATGCCGGAGTGTCCTACGATGCTTCATCAAGCTTTGCCGATGACATAAGCGAGCATATAGCGCCTTTTAATGTAAAGGATATAAAGTACTTTACACCATCCTATCTTGCGGGCTTCTATGCGGATATAGCCGATGTCGGGGCGGATGTGTACAAGGACACGGCAGTGGACCTTGCGAAGGAAAGCACCTACAACTATCTCAGAAAAAACAGTCCCATGGCGGGAGAATCATTTGAGGATGACAAGGAGACCGTAAAGAAGAGGATCAAGACCAAAGTGGAAGCAAAGCACTCTGCCATGTTCCCGGTATGGTTTATGTCATACAGGACAAAGGACAGGGTAGCTTATGCAACCGTAAACGGCCAGACCGGAAGGGTTGCGGCGGATATGCCGGTAAGTGTACCGAAGTATCTGGCTTTTTCGCTCGTGCTTGCGGTAATCCTTTTCGGTATCTTCCAGCTCTTCCTTACTCTGACTCCGGATATCCTTATGGTGTCTATCGCGGTAGTCGCTTTGATAGGTGCTATAGTCTATAACTCCGAGATGAAGAAGATCCTCGCTAAGGAAAACTATGAGGATGACTTAGGTATGCAGGATCTCTTCGAACGAAAGAAGAAAGCGAGAGCCGAAGCGCAGGAGGGCGCATCGTTTGACGGGGCGGAAAACGGTACCTATGTTTTGACGGAAAATGATATTAAGAAAAACGATCAGAAGGCCAAGAAGAAGTCTGGTTCCGGAGGAGCGATCGGCGGAACAGTGATAGTGGTCTTCATCATCGCATTTACCTTTATGGATGATATAATCGGTGCCGCGTCTGTTGTAAATGCCGACAGGATATGCGGAATCGCGGGACTTATATCGTTTATCATCTGTGCATTTCTTACCGCTTCGTCACAGAAGAAGGTTACACAGATGAAAGCCGGAAAGAAGATAACGGGTACGCTGTGGACCGCGATAGCCCTGCTTATCATAACAGTGGTCAGCTTCCTTGACCCGCCGGAGGATTATATATATTATCTTTGCTCCATGGCGGCAATGGCAGGAGTGGTGGTGAGCACCATAGATCTTATGTCAAGCTACAATTATATCGCTATGCGTCCGCTCCCGCAGTTCGATACTCATAAGGGAGGTGATGACCGTGCGTAGATCAGGCTTTGGAACATGTATAGCAGCTCTTTTGCTTGCTCTTATTCTCATAGTCATGCTTCCGGTTACCGTAAGAGCGGATGAAGCAGCGGAAACGCTTGTCCTGACGGGGAAGAATCCTGATTCGGGTTTTGAGACCCTGCTGGTAGACGAGGCGGGACTCTTCAATTCCGGTGAAGCAAAGGATCTTATGGAGATCATGGGTGAGCTTGCTTACTACGGAAATGTGGTTCTATATACTTTGAGTGAAAATGATATGTCCTATGAGGCAAAGGCGGATCAGCTCTATGTGGACATTTACGGCAGCATGGAGAGCAGCGGCTGTCTTTTCCTGATAGATATGGACAACAGACAGCTCGTCTTAAGGAACTTCGGAAGTAAAAAAGGTGACTTAAGATATGCGATAGGAAGCTCAAAGGCATCGAGTATAGTCGATAATTCTTATAAGCTTGCATCCAATGGTGATTACAGCGGATGTGCAAGAAAAGTATTCAGGCAGGAGCTTACCCTGCTCGGCGGAGGTAAGATAGCGCAGCCGATGAGAGTTGCGAGCAACGCATTTCTGGCGCTTATCGTGTCACTGCTTATATCGTTTTTTGTGGTAAGGGCCTTTTCGTCATCGTCGAAGCCTTCAGAAAAGGAGGTACTCGCCGCGATAAGGACCAGGCAGATGCTTAACGACTACAATAAGGTATTTACACGTCAGACCAGAGAGTACAGCCCTCAGCATGACTCCTCCTCGGGAGGAGGCGGTGGCGGCGGAGGAGGCGGTGGCGGCTCCTCGGGAGGAAGCCACGGGTTCTGAGTGCAAGTGCATGTATAAAAAACGGATATGTCCGGTTAAAGGACATATCCGTTTTTCTTTAGCAATTCTCTTGCGGTATCTACCGAATCTATACCGGTTTTGTTCTTGACCGGAGCAAATTCCTTCTCGCGGTCGACCTCGAAGACCAGGCAGTCGTCCATCTCGTGGACCAGGTCGAGTGCGAGAGTTTCGAACTTTATGGCATTTGGCTCTTTAGGCACTACCGGTTCGAGTGTGCCGTCATCGGACAGATTCATATAAGGTACGGCCTTCTTCACGGCGTGAAGCGGCATGGCCTTTGCATTTGAGGCAATAAGCTTATCCAGGCGGAAGATGTAATTCAGTATAACTCCGTAACCGTAGGCGAGCGAGCCGTCGGGGTTGGTCTCTAAGCTCATTTCTCTTGAAAGCTCGTAATACTCTATGATATATGGTTTTCCGTCCAGGGTACACATAGCTCCGACTTTTTCATCCGGGGCATTTTTCCTGACAACCTTTGCGCCGCTTGTCAGACCCTGATCGAGTATGGCACCGAAGAAGACGGGGTCGGCCATGCGCTGGAGCACATTGTCGACCGAGAATACATTTACCCATTCTACACCGAAGCTCTTCATCTCGTCGATAAGTCCGGCTTTCTCGAGGGAGAGTGCCCAGCCGCCGTTGCCGTTAGGCGAGTAGCAAAGCTCTGTCGGTGTCGACAGAAGAAAGTGGCCGTCTGTCGAGAGTACCGGGTTTTGCTCCTGTATAAAGAAATGTATATAGTCCGGATCGTAGCCGAAGAAGTTCTTCTCCTTGAAGAAGGAGATGGTCGGGGCGTTGTTCTCAAGGCTTGTCATCACATAGAGATGGATATGGGTGCCGGCTTCCCTGACCACATCGCTCAGATGAGCTATGAGAAGCTCAAAGATGTACAGCTCCCTTGTTTCGCCTATATTAAAGCACCCCTTGGGGCTGTCATGGCCAAGCCTGGTTCCCTGTCCGCCGGCCAAAAGAAGCAAGGCAAGCTTGCCTTCGCGGATCGCGCCTAACCCGCAGCGAGTGAACTTCTCACGCTGCTTATCTATGGCGGACAAAGTGAGTGCGTTCAGGGGCGCTATCCTGCCGCCGTAGGATGAGGCTGTGCCGGTTTCTCCCCTGCTTTTTATATGCTCCATGATCCTGTTGTCTGTCCGGGACAGGGCATCAAGAAGAGAGGCCTTGGTGACCGGTTCGCAGCTTTCTATATATCGGGCAAGAGAGTCCTGCCCTGTATTCTTTAGAAAATCAAGTATGTTATCGGTATTCATCAGTTCCCTCCGAATATCGGTATTTTATGTTCTTATCGCATTAGTTTACTATATTAAACACCGATTGTAAATGAATAAATATCTCAGGAAGGGAGTAAATTTATTAGTGACTAACCGGATGTTTGAAGTGTATAATGATAATCTGCAGGTTGACGCTGTATAGATCGGAGTATACCGG
>ONVB01000019.1 GCA_900321145.1 uncultured Eubacteriales bacterium
AAGTCTCGAGATGATACCGATCATATATACATCCCTGTCCTCGGGAAGACCGAGCTCCTTCTGAAGAGCCACCTTATTGTCCGCCTTATTCTTGCGGAAGTTCTTGATGGTATAATTTCTGTATATCTTCTTATCCGTTGCCGGATTGTAATCATTGTAGTCTATGCCGTTCACTATACCCCACAGAGACTCATGTCTTGCGGAGAGCAGTCCCTCTAAACCTTCACCGTACTGAGGTGTCTGGATCTCCTGCGCGTAGGTATTCGACACAGTAGTGATCTTGTCAGCATATACAAGACCGCCCTTGAGCATGCTTGCGTCCTTGTTCATCTCAAGCTTGTCCGGCGTGAAGAGATAATCCGGCAGTCCCGAGTAAGCCTGAATGGTCTTGATATCCCACTTGCCCTGGAACTGAAGATTGTGTATGGTCATGATCGATTTCATGCCGCTGTAGAAGGGATTGCCCGCAAAAAGTGTCTTTAAATATACAGGCACAAGTCCTGCCTGCCAGTCATGGCAATGAACTATATCGGGCTGGAAACCTATGCTCGGGAGTATGGAAAGTGCCGCCTTTGAGAAGTAGCAGAATTTCTCTATATCCCACTTTACATCACCGTATATATTATAGCCGTTGAAGTAATACTCATTGTCTATAAAGTAAACCGGAACTCCCTCATATTCAAGATACATAACACCGACATACTGCTGCCTCCAGCCTATGTCCATATGAAAATGGGTGATGTAGCGCATCTTGTTCTTAAACTTAGCAGGAAGGCACATATAGTTGGGCATGATGACCCTTACGTCGTACTCCTTCTTGTCAAATATCCTCGGCAGCGTGCCTACAACGTCGGCGAGTCCTCCGGTCTTCACGAAAGGAACACACTCAGATGCTATGTATGCTATCTTCTTCATATATTGTAACCCTCCTTGATAAAATCATCATTACTCGTAAAAGCCCAAAACATCCATATAATTTTACCACAACACCGCTTCTAATTCAATCTCATTTTATCAGCCTCATGTACAACAACCTGGGCAAACGGAATGGTTATTCCCTCCTCATCAAAGGCTGTTTTTATATTCTCAAGGATTGCCCATCTGCACGGCCAGTATTCCGAGCTTGCGACATATGCCCTAAGCCCGAAGACTATCGCACTGCTGCCGTACGAATCCACATATATTTTTGACTGCTCGGGATCTATCACCCTGCTGTCCGCCTTTAAGACCTTAAGCAGTGTCTCCCTCACCTTATTTAAATCGCTGCCGTAGTCTACGCCTATGTTGATAAGGATGATCCTCTGATCAAGCGCCGTGAAGTTGATCACGGAATTGTTCGTAAGCGTGCCGTTCGGGATAACGACCACCTTATTCTCGATGGTCCTAAGCTTCGTGTAGAATATATCTATGCTGTCCACCACACCCTCTGTCTTGCTGTGGTTTTCAAGGATATAATCTCCCACCTTAAAGGGCTTTACAAGGAGTATGAGTATGCCCCCCGCCAGGTTGCTCAAGCTTCCCTGGAGCGCAAAGCCCAAAGTGATGCCCGCCGAACCAAGCAGCGTAACCAAAGATGTGACCTGTATGCCGACCACGGATATCGAAACTATAAAGGTGATCACATATATGGTCCATCTCACGAGTGACAGCGTAAAATGTGCCACTGTCTTTTCCACATTTTTTCTGTCAAATATTTTCTTAAGCAGATTCACCACGAATTTGGCGAGCTTAATACCGACAAAAAAGATGATCACGGCAAGCAGGAGCTGTACCGCTTTCTCACCGGCCCAGTTTATAAGCTTATCTGCCTGTTCCTTAAAATAATCGTCCATGCCCGTCTCCAAAATGAAAAGTATTTTCTACGTATGATAAAGCTTATTTGACTCGTACCTCGGTTCACAGGTCAGATTGATACCGAGCTTCTTGAACACTCCCACATCCACCTCGGAGAGGATGACAGAGCTGTGCACATCAAGCCCTTTAAGTCCCGGGAGCATATCGTAGGCAGCCTTGGCCTCAGGGTTATCTATGGCCTCGATGGCAAGAGCGATAAGCATCTCGTCTATATGCAGCAAAGGATTGTGATTGCCGAGGTGCTTTACCTTAAGCTCCATCACCGGCTCTATTACCCTCGGTGATATGAGCTTTGCCGGATCCTCTATGCCCGCAAGGTATTTTAAAGCATTCAAGAGCATGGCCGAAGAAGCACCGAGAAGAGGTGAGGTCTTGCCTGTAAGCACGGTTCCGTCCGCCATACATATGGCCGCTGCCGGATTACCCGTCTTTTCGGCTCTGATATTTGCTGCCTTTACAACAGGTCTGTCCGCTACGGATATACCGGCCTTCTCCATCAGTAGCTCGATCTTGGCTATAGGGGAATCCCCGCCCGTGCCGCGTCTCTTGTCACACAGCGCATTGTAATACCTTCTTATGATCTCCTGGTTGGATGCCGTCCTGCACACATCATCGTCGCATATGCAGTGTCCCGCCATATTTACGCCCATGTCCGTAGGGCTTTTATACGGCGAGCTTCCGCTTATCTTCTCGAACATGGCCTTGAGTACCGGGAACACCTCCACGTCTCTGTTATAGTTTACGACAGTCTCGCCGTAAGCCTCAAGATGGAACGGGTCGATCATATTTACATCATTTAAGTCGGCAGTCGCTGCCTCATATGCGAGATTCACCGGATGATTGAGTGGCAGATTCCATATAGGGAAGGTCTCGAACTTTGCATATCCCGCATTTATCCCTCTCTTGCTCTCATGGTAAAGCTGTGAGAGGCAGGTTGCCATCTTTCCGCTTCCGGGACCGGGAGCCGTGACAACCACCAGAGGCTTTGAGGTCTCTATATAATCATTTCTGCCGAAGCCCTCATCCGACACGATCATCGGTATATTTGACGGATAACCGTCTATTTTATAATGCCTGTAGCACTTTATGCCGAGCGCCTTAAGCTTCTTCTCATACGCGAGCACCGGAGGCGTCTCGGAAAACTGTGTCAGGACCACAGAGCCTACATAAAGTCCGTTTGAGGTAAATGCATCGATAAGCCTCAACACATCTATGTCATAGGTTATGCCTATGTCGCCTCTTACCTTGTTCTTCTCTATATCTCCGGCCTTGATGGCTATAACTATCTCGGTCTTGTCCTTCAAGGTCTTAAGCATGGTTATCTTTGAATCAGGCTTGAAGCCCGGAAGCACTCTTGATGCATGATAATCGTCAAAGAGCTTTCCTCCGAATTCAAGATAAAGCTTTCCTCCGAACTGCTCTATCCTCTCTTTGATATGCTTCGACTGCATATCGAGGTATTTGTCGTTGTCAAAACCTATACTGTTCATAAAACCTCCTTCTCGTATAATATGTAATGGCACGATTGCTAAAGCAATCCTGCCCAGTCGGTCGGTGCGATGCAAAATTATGACTTCGTCATAAT
>ONVB01000055.1 GCA_900321145.1 uncultured Eubacteriales bacterium
GTGGAAAACGGCCAGAGTGCCGAAGAAAACCAGGTATCGAGAGTATCCTCATCCTGCTTTAAATGAGCCTTGCCGCACTTGGGGCATACCGTAGGCTCTTCCTTGGATACTATGGTCTCACCGCAATCTGCGCAGTACCATGCCGGGATCCTGTGTCCCCACCAGAGCTGTCTTGATACGCACCAGTCGCGGATATTATCAAGCCAGTTGTAATAAGTCTTGCTCATTGAAGGAGGCACGAGCTTTAAGGTACCGTCCTCTACGGCCTTCTTTGCGGGCTTTGCCATCTCCTCCATCTTTACAAACCACTGCGGCTTTACCAAGGGCTCTACAGTGGTCTTGCAGCGGTCATGTGTTCCGACCATATGAGTGTGCGGAACTGTCTTCACAAGAAGGCCCTGTGCTTCAAGGTCTTCGAGCACCGCCTTTCTTGCCTCGTAGCGGTCCATGCCGTCATAGCGTGTACCCGGACAGCAGATGGTCGCGTCGTCATTCATTATATTTATCTCGGGCAGGTTGTGTCTCTTACCTACCTCAAAGTCGTTAGGATCGTGGGAAGGTGTGATCTTTACGCAGCCCGTTCCGAACTCCTTATCTACATAAGAGTCCGCAACAACCGGTATCTCACGGTTGACAAGCGGAAGCATAAGTGTCTTTCCTATTATATCCTTATAACGCTCATCCTCGGGGTTTACGGCAACAGCGGTATCTCCGAGCAGAGTCTCCGGTCTGGTGGTGGCTATCTCGACAAAGCGTCCTTCCTCGCCCACTACGGGGTAGTTGATATGCCAGAAGTTACCCTGCTGCTCCTCATGTACAACCTCAGCGTCGGAGATGGAGGTCTGGCACACCGGGCACCAGTTGACTATCCTTGAACCCTTGTAGAGCCAGCCCTTCTCGTAAAGCTTGACAAATACCTCGGTAACGGCCTTGTTGTTGCCCTCATCCATGGTAAAGCGCTCTCTCTCCCAGTCAGCGGATGAACCGAGCTTTCTGAGCTGCTTTACTATCCTTCCGCCGTACTCATCCTTCCACTCCCAGGCACGCTTTAAAAAGCCTTCACGGCCCAAATCTTCCTTCTCTATACCCTGCTTCTTTAAGGTCTCGATGATCTTGACCTCTGTTGCTATAGCAGCATGGTCGGTTCCCGGCTGCCACAGCGCGTTGTAGCCCTGCATACGCTTGAACCTTATAAGGATATCCTGCATGGTGTTGTCAAGAGCATGGCCCATGTGGAGCTGTCCCGTTATGTTTGGCGGCGGCATCACTATGGTAAAGGGCTTCTTGTCCCTGTCTACCTCCGCATGAAAATATCCGTTCTTTTCCCACTTGTCATAGAGTCTTTCCTCTATGTCCGCGGGATTGTAATTCTTCTCAAGTTCCTTAGCCATTTTATTTATGTCTCCTTAATTATAATTATTATCTTATCAGTCGTTAAGCCCGATTTTATAAGAACCAAGCACATCCTTGATGTAGCTTTCGAGATCCTTGTCCGCGTCGGCCATCGCGCGGAGCGTGGCCTTCGCATTGTCACTTATCTTCTCGCATACCGAGAGCTGCTCTCTTAACTTCTGCCTTCTTGTGTTCAGGCTGTGCTTTATCTCGACCATCTCGCGGTTGTCGATAAGCGCCGTGGTCTGTCTCGGCCATACCAGCGGATCGCTCACGCCGGCCTTCTTGAGCTTGTCCACCAGCTCATCGCAGTATACGCGATGGTCGGTGTTGGCCTGCGAGTACTTCATGGCATCCTGCACCATCTTGTTGTACAGCTCCCAGTCGTACTCAAGCTCCTTTGAGTCGTGTACATTGTACTTCTCATATATATAATCAATCGTGCTCGCATTCTGTATATATTTGGCCTTGACCGTATTTAACAGTGACACGGCACGCCTGATCTTCGCATCGGTTATCTTGATCTCATTTTTCACATCCACGTAATGTGCATATGAAAGGGCAAATGCGAGGCTGGCCAAAGCTGCCATGATCAGCGCAGGAAGTATCACATCCGACTTGCCGATTATCGCGACTCCCGCAAGAGAGAGCACCGACAGTATGAATATGATCAGAACCGTCGTTATGACTCCTCGGGTCCTGGCTATGCTGTCCTTAAACTCGCTTCGCATGAACTTCAAGTCTTCCTTCTCGCCCTCGAGGTGCCCCATATCGCTCTTGAGCATGGCGTCGCGCATCTCCATAGAGTTCAGGGAACGTATGGTGTCCACCACCTCGGTCTCTAAGCGCATCAGCCTGTTGAACTGATCCATGGGAAGCAGATTCTCCGACTGCAGATAGCTGCTTCTTTTGCTCTCCACCATCTCTATGCGGCGGGCCGTCTCCTCCACGTCCTTAGCCATATTCGGAGGCAGCTCCTCGATCTTTTGTATATCGACAAGGTACGCGGTCACCAGCTTGTACTCGCGCTTTAAGTCCTCGCTCTGATAGGTCGCATCCACAAGCTGCTCCACGCAGTCCTGACACGCTTTCCTCTCGGAATACCCGCGCTTGGCGCTTATTATCTCCTGATGAAGCTCCACATCGCGCCTTATGCGCGCATCATAATCCCAGCCCTCGTCATCCGTCTCCGCATAGAGCTTCTTAAACCAGCTCTTCAGAGAACGCCGCTTCTTTTTGGCAGGCTTTTCTTCGGTTTCACCGGGCTCATCGGAAGATTCCTCAGCGAGTTCCTCGTCGGGTTTTTCGTCCCTCTTTCTCTTTGATTTTTTTCCGGGAGCATCTTCGGTTTTCTCAGCGGATCCTATTGCGGTTTCTTTTGCGGCTTCTTCTGCGGCTTTCTTCGCGGTTTTGACCTTCTCCGCTGCTTCATCCGCAGTCTCCTCCGCAGCTTCCTCTTCGGGATCATAACCGGAATCGTCCTCCGCCAGATACTCCTTAAACCTTTGTAATAATCCCATCAGATTGCCTGCTCCCTGAACTCATCCTTGAGCTGCCCCAGGATGATATCCATGCGCTTGTCATAATCGATCATATCTTTATTCATACGGTTGTACACGGCTCTCTGCATCATGGAATAGATGGTCATGCCGCGCACATCCTCATTTGAATCGCCTATCTCGAGCATCAGGCTCTCGAAGCTCTCCTCGGGAAGGCCGTAACGGCGCATCTCCTGCTTTATGCTCGCCGAATCATTTCCGGAAGCATAGACCACGAAGTAGCCCTTGAGCGACTCCTGATTGCCGTTCTTCTCATAGGCCTTCATAAAGTACTCCTTGGCCTCCTCGACATCAAGGTTGTTCGCCGCGGCCACTGCACGGTTGTGGTACACATTTCCGAGAAATACATCATCGGTCACGTCCGGATGGCAGTCGATGATGTCATCATAGATGGACGCCGCTTTGATGTACCTCCTGTAGCCTAAGTAACCGTCCGCCTTGAGCTTCTTCTTCTGCGAAGAGGAAAGCCGTCTGTACTTGCTCCAGGCCTCCACGTATGCGGCTATCTCATCCGGCTCGTAGTAGCTGCCCGCATTGAGGATCTCCACGAGAAGGTCCTGCGCGTAGGTGGTACGGTTCGCCAGATTGACAAGCTTGGCCGCAAGCTCGGGCATATCTATCTCGTCCCGGATCCAGTCAAAGAGCCTCTCCGAGAGCGATGAACGGCTTATCAGCACGGTGTTGTTGTATATATAAAAGCAGAGCTCCTCATAGGTGCTTATCTCCACCTTCGTATTGAGAAATGTAAAGGGGTGCTCGGCTTCCTTGCTTGTACATAAGATCACTTTCGACATATATAATCTCCTGAGAGCTTACGGTCCGCGTTCCGCATCAGACCCTTAAAACTCTTTTCTGTATATCTTGTTCGTGGTGGGAAAGAGCTTTCCGAAGCCGACGTCCCTTATGATCACGGCTCCGTTCTTCCTCGAATCGAACTCAACCTCCACGGAGAACTTCGAGGTCTTGTTCGGCCTCTTGGGTATGCCGAAAAGCTTTACGGCATCCCTGGTTATCTCGCCCGTGCGCCTGTCACGGTAAAGGATGGTGATCGTGTCCGTATCGTCTAAGATCACATTTATCTTTCCTTTGATGTTATACCACTGGGTTCCGCCCTCTGTGATGGTCAGGAATTCATCCTTCTCATCGCCGCTCGAAATGCCTATGTCAAACGGTACATTTTCGGAGGTCTCCACAAGACTCGTCTTGTAGAACTCCTCATACTCGCCGCCGACAGCCTTGTAGCAGGCGCCCTTGGTATATATATTCTGCCCGGCGAAGACTCTTCTGCCCTGGCACAGTATATTCCTCGAATAGTTCATCCATTTCTCCGAGAAACCGAGTCCCGCAAGAAAAACCGAGGATATATAGGTCTGCTTCATCTCATTGTTCACTATCTTCGCAAATGCTTCGTCCATCAGTATATCGTCACCCATGAACATGGCCATATTGAACTGCGAAGAGTAGTCCTTGCCGGATACCCTTATCACATTGGTCCCGTTGCCCCTCTCGCGGTCTATACGGAAGTACTTCAAACCCTCCGTGCCGTAGTCAAACAGCGCCACGCTGTTCACATACAGGTCGCTCGGCTGGTTGAACACATAGTAGAGCGCGCTCTCCATATGACTCGTGATGACCACGCAGTCCTCGGATATCCCAAGCTCCTTATGAAGCCCCTTCAGGACCTTGAAAAGCTTCTTCGAGAAGGTCGGCACCGTCACGACAAGCTTCTTGACAGTTGCGCCCTCATACCTGTAGAGAAATGTATCGATGTGCATCCGAAGCATCATCAAAAAGAGCTGCTTTGCGCTGTAGGACTTCTCGCCCACCTCGATATGCTCATCGCTGAGTGCACCGTCATAGACAGAGTCGAGGATCACGCCCTCCTCCTTGAATCTGGCCTCGGAAGCCTCGGAGCCCACGAACCAGTCACCCGTTTTCCTGCTGAAGAAAAGGATGTTCGGCATCATGTAGGTCTCCTTGTTATTTAACTGGTTGACCGTCTCCGGCTCACGCTTTATATCATTGTAGAAGCTGATCTGCGTACTGTCGGGACACAGATCCATGCCGATGTAAAAACTCTCTGCCATAATTTTTTTCCTCGACGCAATTCAGCATCGTATTATCTGGCCCGACTGCCTGGGGATGTGTTTTCGGTCGCTTTGAAATGCTCCCTCCAACACATCCCTGGCGCGTCGGGTTGTTTTTTCTGTGCTTGGATGCTGAATTGCTGTTTGGTGATAAATTATAATATAACTAAATTCTCTTCAAACAGATGTACCGTATTCAGGTATACATCCAGTGTCTCCAAAAGCTCGTTGTCCTCTCGCATCTCCTGATTGACGAGCATTGCATTTATGGTCTCGAAGCGGTCCTTGTCGTCCTTGTTGAAGGCTTTGGTCTTCAGGGATTCA
>ONVB01000005.1 GCA_900321145.1 uncultured Eubacteriales bacterium
CGGTATAGAGCTTGTCCTTCTCCTCGAACTCCAGGCTGTCCGTATGCTGGCTTGCATACTCAACTCTGTCATAGGCGCTCATAGCCTTAGTATCACCCATGTCGGCAAGAGCCTTGTACCACTTCATAGCCTTCTCGTAATCTATAGGTACGACAAAATCGCTCTTGTTGCCGTACTGATCGACACGATAAAGACCATTCTCATATATACTTCCGAGATTCATGTAAGCAGCCTTGATGCCGCTGTCACATGCCTTTTCGAAATATGTGATAGCTTTAGAAAAGTTCTGGATCTCAAGCAGCATTTTCGCCAACTTGTAGATCATATCGGGATCCTTGTCGATATTGACACACTTCTCATAATAAGAGCATGCCTTCGCAGGATCCTTGTTTACGGTACAGTTGCTGTACTTTCCCGTCTCGTATAACTCTGCTAATATTTTAAGTGAGTCGATCCCAAGATTGTGGTACTGCGGATCGACTATGGCAGAATTGACGATCTCCTCCAATAAGGGTACCGCCTCTTCCGCATTGCCGTTCTCCATAAGGTTCAAGGCCTTATCATAAAGTAATTCATTACCACTCTTATTAGTCTGTTTCTTCCCACCGAGATTCGATAAGAACGGAATCTTCTTAACTGTCTTACTGAACCATCCCATTCGAGTTCCTCCCCGCAAAGCATGTATTTTAATCCCCCTCCGGGTATCATATCGATAATACACATCAAGGGGCGCAAATGCCTAAACGTCATTTTATCACAAATACAGCACTTATGCAACAAAGTGTTACGCGATTTTGTTATGATTCTCTGACAATGATCACTGATCAGCGGCTGACCGCAGTATGGTCGGTCGCTGAATAGTAACGGACAATTATATATCGGCGCAGGTTACGCCGACTGTATATAATTTGCAAGCTCATCAAGCGCAGCAACCTCGTCGGCACCGTCTGCGGAAAGTGTAAGACCCTTGCCGTTCACGAGTCCGAGGCTCATCATGCCCATGATGCTCTTTACATTTACGTGCTTATCACCCATTGCAAGGTTCACCTTGCTGTCGTACTTGCTGGCAAGCTGCACAAGTACCGCAACCGGTCTTGCCTCTGCATCCTGCGGAAGATTAACCACTACATTTCTCTCTATCATTTTATATTCCTCCTTAAATCAGATTCTTATGATTTATGTCTTATATCCTCGGCTATCTCGCTTATCTTGCGCAGCCTGTGGTTCACACCGGACTTTCCTATGGGCGGGTTTAACAACTCACCCAAGTCCTTTAATGCCATATCGGGCTGTTCAAGCCGAAGCACCGCTATCTCGTACAGACTGTCCGGAAGGCTTTTAAGTCCCCTGGTCCGCTCGATAAACTCTATGTCGCTGACCTGCCGCACCGCAGCAGAAACCGTCTTGTTCAGGTTGGCCGTCTCACAGTTCACCCTGCGGTTCACACGGTTCTTCATATCCTTTATGATGCGGATATTCTCCATATCAAGCAGCGAGGCATGAGCCCCCATGAGTATCAGGAGGTCTGCGATCTCCTGGCTTTCCTTGACATACACGACATGGTACTTCTTTCTCTCGACCGTTTTGGGTTCTATATCAAAATCTTTTATAAGCTTTATGATAAGAGCGGTCAGCTCGTCGCTTAAAAGCGCTATCTCGAAGTGGTACTCCTTCTCCGGATTCGTGAGCGAGCCGGCCGCAAGAAAAGCTCCTCTTACAAATGCCTGCTTGCAGCAGCTTCTCTCGACCAAGATATGATCCGGTATCGGCATACCATGCTCATCGTCTTTAAGCTTAAGCGCCTTATGTCCTTCTTCGGTATCGGGCCTGAACCCAAGCAGCTCGGAGAGCTTCTCTATCAGTTCTTCAGCGGTATCACCCTGTCTTACGGGATATGCCGCAGTGTAAAGTCCCGCGAGCATCGCCAGCCTGCAGTGCCTTGACTGAGGCAGGTTCTTCATAAGCTCCTCTTTAACCTTTGATGAAAATGTCATATCACTTCACCTTGCGGTCTATGTCCTTGTGGACAAGCCTCACTGTGTACGGCAGCGCCGAAAGTCTGCTGTAAAGGTCATTCGCGCAGGTGACCGAACGGTGTCTTCCGCCCGTGCAGCCTACGGATATCACCAGCGCATTCTTGCCCTCTTTCTTGTAGTTCGGGAGCAGGAAGCTTATCATGTCGTAGAGCCTGCTCATAAATGCTTCATACTCGTCACAGTCCTTTACCATATCCGAAACCGGCTTTTCGTTGCCCGTAAGCGGTTTAAGCTCGGGAACATAATACGGGTTCGGCAGGAACCTCACGTCAAAGACAAGATCCGAATCTGCCGGAATGCCGTACTTAAATCCGAAGCTCATCACGGTCACGATGAGATTCTCGTAGCCCTCATCTCCGGATACTATATGGTCTATCTCCTCGTTAAGCTCCCTTGTTAAAAGTGAGCTTGTATCTATGATAAAATCAGCTTTCTCGCGCAGGAAGGATATCTTCTCGCGCTCTGCCGTGATACCGTCCTCTATCCTGCCCTCTCCCGAAAGCGGATGACTGCGGCGCGTCTCCTTATAACGCTTTACCAGGGTGACATCATGCGCATCAAGGAAAAGTATCTCGTACTTCAATCCCTTCAGCCGAAGCTCGTCGAGCACATCCGAAAGCTCTTCAAGCGCCTCTCCGTTTCTTATGTCTATGCCTATAGCCACGCTCTCCACCGGGAGCTTGTCATCCGAGGCTATCTCGGCAAACTTTGGGATAAGCATGACCGGAAGGTTATCCACGCAGAAGTAACCCTTGTCTTCCAAAGACCTTAATGCAGTTGACTTACCGGCACCGCTCATGCCCGTTACTATAAAAAAACGCATCCCTTTTCCTCTTCTTATGATTCTAAGATTCCTCACCGCTCAAGTGCCTCCCGGTTTCCTCGGTGCAGTGAAAATATATTTATATTATCCTGACTTCAGGTTCTAAGTGTACGCCCTGTTTTTCGTATACTATTCTCTGTACATCTGCGATGACCTGCTTTATATCAGTCGCAGTGGCATGGCCGAGATTAACCACGAAGCCGGCATGCTTTTCCGATACGCAGGCATCCCCGACGCGGTATCCTTTAAGTCCGCTGTCCTCGATGAGCTTGCCGGCGAAGTAGCCCTCGGGACGCTTGAAGGTAGAGCCTGCAGAAGCGTACTCAAGCGGCTGTTTTTCACGGCGTCTGGCCTGAAAGTCATCCATTTTCGCTTTGATCTCTGCCCTGCTGCCCTTCTGAAGCTTAAGAACCGCACCGGCCACAATCTGCTTGTCGGTCACCGCACTGTGACGATAAGCAAAATCCATCTCTGCCGCGGGAACCGTCTTTATATTACAATTCTCATCTATAATGATAACGCTGTCGATGACATCCTTCATCTCACCGCCGTAAGCACCGGCGTTCATAACGACCGCACCGCCTAAAGAGCCCGGTATGCCATATGCAAACTCAAGACCCGTAAGCTCATGGTCTCTGGCAAGAAGCGCAAGCTCCGCAAGCCTTATTCCGGCCTGGGCCCTGATATATGCGCCGCTTCCGTCGCTCATCTCCTCCACCTCGGCACGAGCAAAATCCTTATCTATGTTAATGATCACTCCGTCATATCCCTCGTCATCAAAGAGCAGGTTGCTTCCTTTTCCGACCACCATGCACTTCACACCCGGACCGGCAAAGCATCTCTTCACCATAACAAGTTCATCCATGTCCTTGGGGAAGAACATCTCCTTTGCATGTCCGCCCGCGTGAAATGTAGTGTGCGCACTCATCGGCACATTTGCCTCATGTCTTATATCACTTAAGGGAATAGTCTTTCCGGATAATTCAAACATAACCCATCTCCTGATGCTGTCATTAAGCGCCTATAACCACAGAGTGTATGATACCCCACCGATGTCAATAGTACAATGTCAAAAAAGCGCAAAAAAAAGCCCGCGTGTGTGCTTTCCTTGTTGAAAATCACCTACACGGACTTTTGTATCCCGATTCAGCCTGTCATTCGCTTAAAGCCTGAACTGCTTTAGATGACACATTATTCGCTAAGTATAAGAAATGCTCCGCCGTACATACCGGCATCATTTCCAAGCTCCGCAAGCGCGAACTTCGTTCCCTTTACCGCATGGAACGCGTTCTCCTTGTAGTGCTTCTCTATGGTATCAGGGATGATCTGACCTGCTTTGGATACACCGCCTCCGATGACAAATACATCCGGATCGACAACGCAGGCTATGTTGGAAAGTGCCTTTCCCAAGGCCCTTCCGAAATTATCCACAAGCTCGAGTGCAAGATCGTCACCGTTCTTTGCGGCATCAAATATCTCCTTTGCGCTCACATACTGTACATTTCTTAAGGATGAAGGTCTGTCGGTGTTGTTGAGCGTGTTCGTGGCCAGTCTTACTATACCGGTTGCCGAGGTATACTGCTCGAGGCAGCCCTTTCTTCCGCAGCCGCAGGTCACGGTCTCCTCCTCATTTACAGTTATATGACCTATCTCGCCGCCGGCGCCGTTCACACCGTAGAGCATCCTTCCTCCGATTATGATACCGCCGCCTACGCCTGTTCCGAGTGTCACCATGACCACGCTGTCATAGCCCTTGCCGCCGCCGAAGCCTGCTTCGCCGAGCGCTGCCATGTTCGCATCATTTCCGGCCTTAACCTTAAAACCGGTAAGCTTGGAAAGCTCCTCGGCACAGTTAAATATGCCCCAGCCGAGGTTTGCGCATCTGATCACGGTTCCGTCCTCCTTAACAGGTCCGGGAACACCCATTCCGATGCCCTTTACGTCATCCGCACTTATGCCCTTTTCCTCTATCTTGGCCTTTACCGAATCCGCTATATCGCCGAGGATGTACTTACCTCCTTCGTCGGTCCTCGTGGTTATCTCCCACTTTTCCTTCAATTCACCCGCTTCGGTGAAAAGACCGATCTTTACGGTTGTTCCTCCGATATCAACTCCGAAAATGTACTTGCCCATTAATCCATACTCTCCTTTACCTTCATTATTGTAGTGTGATGTCCTGTGTCATTCCAAGGAACGCAGTGACGAAGAATCTCTTTCTCAGATCCTTCCTGTTGCTTCGCAAGCCCTCGCATTTGGTCCTAAGGGGTACCGCTTGCGGTGGATTCCTTAGGACATCGAAGGCCGGC
>ONVB01000124.1 GCA_900321145.1 uncultured Eubacteriales bacterium
AGAATGACACTACAACTGCTTCTTTTTGAATATAAGAACCGCTCCGGCAAGCATGAGTGCGCCTGTCACCAGCGTCACGATCACCGACGCCATATAATCAGCCGGAATCTTTTCACAGGTCAAAAGCGGCATGCCGCTCAAAAGCCTCGTCGGAAGGTATTCGGATACTTTCGGGATCATGCCGGTAAGATATACAACAAACACAGCTATCGCTGTTCCTCCGAGTGCCCCTGAACCTGTGGTAAAAGCGGTTGCCACAAGCAAAAACAGGCATATAAGCCACAGTCCGAACAGCCAGGGAACAGTTTCCGCAAAAAGCAGATTATTCACATCATCGCTGCCCCAGTAATAATTTGTATAAAAGTGTGTAATTCCCGTACACAGAGCATAAAGCAAGGTCCACATTCCCGCAAGCATAAGCGCCTTAGCAAGCACTATTTTTTCCCTTGAAAGCCCTCTGGTCACCGCAAAGACAAAGGCTCCGCTCTTATATTCTGCCGCAAATGTACCGCCCACTATAAGCACGAACACGATGAGCGCCATGGACAGGTTCGAGAAAAACTGCTCCCAGGAGCTTAAGGCGGTCACCGTTACCTCTCTTACCGTAAAACCGCTACGCTCCATCTCGTCTGCAAGCTGTTCCATAAGCCACGGCGTAAGCTTTGCCGTAGCCGGCGCAAGTATCCCGAAGAACATGAACACCAGCCCGAGTATGACAAGCCTGCCTGTCCTTATATATTCCATCGCTTCCTTCTTCATATATGCCGTCATTCGGAAACCACCTCCATGAAGAGATCCTCGAGCGTTATCTCATTTCTCTCAAGCTTAAAGAGATCGAGACCGTTATCCGCTATAAACTTCAATATAGCCGTAAAGTCCTTATCCGTTTCATATACAAGCGTGTTGTGCATTCCGCGGGTACCCCTTGGAAATGCTGCGACAAGCTTATCGCACTCTTCGCTGCTGCCGAGCATTATCGTCACTCCGCCTCTTCCGTGAGCGTCCTTGATCTCATCTATAGTTCCGGAAAGCACCACATGTCCCTTCTCCAAAACCGCTATCCTGTCGCATATAGATTCCACATCCGAAAGGATATGAGTCGAGAACAAAACCGTAGTCTCCTCCTTTGCGGCCACAAGTATGTCAAGCAGCTCTCTTCTTCCGAGCGGGTCGAGTGCCGATGTAGGCTCATCACATATCAGAAGCTTCGGCCTGTGCAGCAGCGCCTGAGCAAGTCCAAGCCTCTGCTTCATGCCTCTTGAGAAGCCCTTCACACGCTTCTTCTCCTGTGCAAGTCCGACCAGTTCGAGCAGCTCTTCACTGCGCTTTGTCACCATCCTCCTGTCCATCTTCGATAGCTCACCGCAGAAACACAGATACTCTCTTGCGGTCATATAATCATAGAACTCAGGGACATCCGGAAGATAACCCACACACCTGTTGGTTGATGCACAGCCATATCTCACCTTCTCATCCATCACATACACTTCACCTTCATCGGCTTTGAGTATCCCGAGCGCTATCTTCATGGTGGTTGACTTGCCGGCACCGTTTCTTCCCACAAAGCCGTATACGCTGTGTTCCTGCACCGTAAAGTCCAGTCCCTTTAAGACCTGCTTTTCACCAAAGCTCTTTCTCAGATTACATACCTTAAGTACATCCATCAGGCATCCTCCTAATAACTGTCTTTAAAACTACTTAAGCATCCTCCTTGCCAAGCAGCAGATAGATCACCGGTCCGATAAACTCCATACCTATTATGCAAACCACAACCCAAAGCGCCCTGCTGCCCCTCTTGTAGGTCTTATGCGTGAAAATGTGATGCATCACGTAACCAAGCAGTATAAACTGTACTATGATAAGCGGTATAAGTATAGGCAGTAACTCTTTTACATCTGGCATAATTGTTTCCTCCTTGTATTATGTATTATTTGTATGTTTTGTATTACTGTTTGTGATACACATAATACAACTATGATACCGGCTTGTCAATACTTTTTCAAAAAAGATTCTTCGCTTCGCGTAAGACATGACACCGCAAGGTCTCGTGTAAATAAAAAAGCCCTCAGTATGGCAGCGTAAATACCGTGTCATTCTGAGGGCCTTAGCCCGAAGAATCTTTTCTTTATACAGTCTCAGGCTCGGGATAGTCAACCCCGAGAGTGTCTACCGTGATAGTCGCTATCTTCTGAGTCTCGTAGGGTCTGTCGTTGTAATCTGTAGGCGTGTTCGCTATCTTATCCACAACCTCAAGCCCCTCCGTAACCTTGCCGAAGGCAGCATACTGACCGTCAAGATGCGGAGAAGTCTTATGCATAAGGAAGAACTGGCTTCCTGCCGAGTCGGGATCCATAGCTCGTGCCATAGAAAGAACTCCGGGCTCATGCTTTAAGTCGTTCTTGAAACCGTTGTCCGTGAACTCGCCCTTTATAGAGTAGCCGGGACCGCCTATACCTATTCCCTGTGGATCACCGCCCTGGATCATAAAGCCCGGGATTACTCTGTGGAATATAAGTCCGTCATAGAAGCCCTTCTTGATAAGGCTTATGAAATTGTTTACCGTGTTCGGTGCGATCTCCGGGTAAAGCTCACCCTTCATCACACTGCCGTCCTCCATGGTTATTGTAAAAATCGGATTGCTCATCTTTATTCTCCCTTCGTATTTTAAGATCCTTCCTGCTGCTTCGATCAGAATGAACTTTTATACAGCTCCTCGATTTCGTATCTTGTCGCAAGCGCATCCGAGAATGCACTCGCGCTCCCGGCGCATATGCCAAGCTTTAACGCTTCCTTATAGTCACCGCTCTTCATCCAGCCGGCTATAAAACCCGCAAGCATGGAGTCGCCCGCTCCCACTGAATTCTTCACCTTACCCTCGGGCACAGCGCTCGTTATGACTTCACCTGTTTCGGTAACCAGCACGGCACCCTCACCTGCCATGGAGCAGAGTACATTTCCTGCGCCCTTTTCCTGAAGCTTCTTTGAGTATAGCGCAGCATCCTCCTTAGTCAGTATCTCAACACCGAATATCTCCGCAAGCTCGAAGTTGTTCGGCTTTACCAAAAAAGGCTTTGCCTTAAGTGCCTTCAAAAGAAGGTCGCCCGTTGCATCAACCACCATATTAACGCCTCTTCCGGCCATCATGTCAAGTATATCCAGGTAAATGCCCTGCGACATCCCTGCCGGAACCGATCCCGCAAGAACCAGATAATCGCCCTCTTTCAAGCTTTTTAGCTTCTCACAGAGCTTCTCTATCGCCGCGGAGCTCACCACAGGACCCTTACCGTTTATTTCGGTCTCATCACCGGATCTAAGCTTCACATTGATTCTGGTAAAGCCCTCCTCCAAACCAATAAAATCCGTATCTACGCCCTTATCGGCGAGCAGACTCTTCAGCATATCTCCGGTAAAGCCGGCGGTAAAACCGAGCGCTTTAGTCTCCACCTGAAGCTCCTTTAGTACCATCGATACATTTATCCCCTTACCTCCGGGATAGATTATCTCCGCACTCGTCCTGTTCACCGAACCGATATTAAACTCATTCACATCAACTATATAATCCAGCGACGGATTAAAGGTTATAGTATATACCATTTTCTTATACCTTCTCTATAGGTCTACATCAAGTTCCACCGGACAATGATCGGATCCCATGATATCCGTGTGTATCTTTGCATCCTGAAGCATAGCTTTAAGGTCATCCGACGCAAGGAAGTAATCTATGCGCCATCCGGCATTCTTCTCACGCGCCTTGAACCTGTAGGACCACCAGGAATAAATATCCGTCATATCCGGATAGAAATATCTGAAGGTATCTATAAACCCGCTGTCAAGGAGTTCCGTAAACTTCGCCCTCTCCTCATCGGTAAAGCCGGCATTGTGCCTGTTTGTCTTCGGGTTCTTCAGGTCTATCTCGTTGTGCGCTACATTCATATCACCGCACACTATAACAGACTTGATCTTCTTCAACTCATTCAGATAATCCCTAAAGTCATCCTCCCACTTCATACGGTAATCAAGTCTCTTCAACTCGTTCTGGGAATTCGGCGTATATACCACGATCATATAGTAGTCTTCAAACTCAAGTGTTATCACCCTGCCCTCGTGATCATGTTCATCTATCCCTATTCCGTATGTTACCTCAATAGGCTTTCTCTTCGAGAAGATTGCCGTTCCAGAGTATCCCTTCTTCTCGGCATAATTCCAGTATGAATTATACCCCTCCGGTTCCCAGTCAAGCTGTCCTTCACTCAGCTTTATCTCCTGCAGACAGAAGATATCCGCATCAAATCCGGCAAAGATATCCTTAAATCCCTTATCCATCACGGCCCGAAGTCCGTTCACATTCCACGATACAAGCTTCATATGCTCATCCTACCCCGGAGTGAAGAGAACAGCCTTGATCTGCTCCACATCCGCGTAGCCTTTCTTCTTCATTATATACTTTAATGCTTCCTGCATATCCTCCTCGGAGAGGATAACCTGAGTGCTCTCGTCGGCCACAACCGTGCAGCCTTCCTTCATGTCGCAGCAGCGTCCGTTACAGGCCGCCTTCTCTATGCTCTTTCTGCTTATGGCGCCTATCTCCTCAAGCACATTGATCATACGATATACGGTCGCCACGCCTATGCTGCTGTCCCTCTTGTGCGCCAGAAGATAAACCTCCTTGCAGCAGGAATACTCCTCGGTCGTGATCACATCCACGATAAGCTTTCTCTGATCGGTTATCCTGAGTCCGTTTTCCTTCAGCCGCTCGTATATGTCTTCCTTGCTCATAAAGCCCGAAAGAGTTTCATTATCATTCACCTTTGTCATATAATCACCCATAAGATTCTTCGCTTGCGCTCAGAATGACACATTTTACCTTAACAGTCGTAACTGTTTGATCGTAATCATCTGTTGCTTCCATAACCGTATCAGGTCCTTATCTTATGATTTCGAAACTAACGCAGTAGACAGAAAGTCTGTCACACCGCCGTATACAAGTCCCACACCTATAAGCTGTGTGATCACATTATTCACAAAGCTCGGTCTCGCAAGACAGATAATCCCGAGGATGACAGCCACTGCACCGAGAATTATGACAAATACACCATTCTTTCCGTTCTTATTCATCGATATACCCTGCTCAAGCTTGATGGCACCGCTGCCTATGATCAGTATACCGAGCACAAACGATATAAGGTTCATAAGCACAGTCGCGATAAGTCCCGCGAAGACTATGAGCAGTATACCCGCTATAAGGTTCCACGGAGAAGCGTACTCATTCAGCCCATCTACCGTGCTCCCTCCCTTAGAACCCTTAAGATAACCTACTATCTTAATGATTCCCATGATCACCATGACTATCGAGATTCCGTAAGCGATTATGCTTAAAGTATCATCCGGATGGATTATCAGAAATACTCCGACCACGATCATCAGCACTGCACCTAGTACATTTTCCAGCTTAAACTTGTTGAACATATCAGCCATTATCATCACTCCTTCTTTCATATGTTTTGTACTCTCAACATTCCGAAAACTCATTTACAGATAATACAACAAATAGATTTGTTTCGCAAGGCTAAGAACGCAAAATCGCCGTGAAGGTCTCTGTCCGAAACACTCACGGCGATCATATTCTGTTATTTCTTATGACAGCTTCATATCTCCGTCCTTAACCCAGCCAAGCTCCTTAAGTCCTATATGGAAAATGAGCGAAAGCAGTGCCGGAAGCACGAACGATATAAGTATTAGTCCTGCCCAGTCAAATGCTGTGATAGCATCCTTTGCACCCGAAGCCACATCGTTTACCCATCCTGTGTATACTCCTATCTGCCCGACCAGACCACAGGTACCCATACCTGAAGATACGGGAGCTCCGTTCATCTGCAACCCGAATACGCAGGTCGCAAGCGGACCGGTTATAGCCGACGCAAGTGTCGGTGCGATCCATATACGCGGGTTCTTGACTATATTACCCATCTGAAGCATGGATGTTCCTATACCCTGTGACACAAGGCCGCCCCACTTATTCTCCTTGAAGGAGATGACTGCGAATCCAACCATCTGTGCCGAACAGCCTGCAACCGCAGCACCCCCGGCAAGTCCGACAAGTCCGAAAGCGGCACAGATTGCAGCTGATGATATAGGCAGTGTAAGTGCCATGCCTACAACCACCGAAACCACTATACCCATAAGGAACGGCTGAAGATCCGTAGCCCACATGATCAGGTCTCCTACCCACATCGCCGCCTTGCCCAAAGCGGGCGCGATCAGCCACGATAGGAATATTCCCACTCCTATAGTGACTAACGGAGTAACCAAAATGTCTACTTTTGTAGACTTTGAAACAAGCTTACCTATCTCTGTAGCAATGATGGCCACGAACAAAACCGCAAGAGGTCCGCCCGCACCGCCTAAAGCGTTTGACGCAAACCCGACTGTGATCATAGAGAACAACACCAGATTAGGAGCTTTTAAGGCAAATGCTATGGCAACTGCCATCGCAGGTCCGCTCATCGCTGTAGCAAGACCACCTACCGTGTAATCGACTCCGCTCACCGTAGCCACAGTCTTCGTCAGAAAACTTATGCCAAACTGTGTTCCGATCGTGTTGATGATAGTTCCGATAAGAAGCGAACAGAACAGGCCCTGCGCCATAGCACCGAGAGCATCTATTCCGTACCGTTTCAAGGAAATCTCAACATCCTTTTTCTTAAAATAATCCTTTACTCCACTCATAATACAGCTTCCTTCTTTATGATATTTTTTACAGCCACACATAATACTACACTTTTTTTCTTCTTGCAAGGAAAACGTGACTCAATTTTCAGATTACTGTTACGGCGGACTCCGACAGTGTTTTTTGACTTCCAGCTAACGACTTTTTTCACTCGTCCGTGATCAAACTGATATACTGTATCACACAGCATATCTATATCCCGGCACAAAACATATTCCACGCTGCCAAAGACTCTATATTCTTCCCGTTGACAGAATCTGCTGCTAGGGGTATGATTTACAAAACATTTCAAAATAGTAAGCAAGGCCGGCGTGATCACAAAGTAACCATGCCGTCACATATTATATGAGGATTACCGATCATGATGCTTCTGAAGAAACAGGTTAATATACATAAAGTAATATCCAACGTAAAGTGTACCGTTGAGGATGGCAGCCTGTCTGTATCTTTCAACAATACCGCTATCGGCACCATCATCGCCCTCAAGTTGACGTTAAAAGGGCTTAACAATGCCGGCAAGAGCGTAACCATCAACGGGCAGAAAAGCTTTCCGGTTATGATAAGCAACATCCTCGTTGCGCCGAATCAGAAAGCCTCAAAGCTTAAGGCCGAACTGCCAAGCGCAGAGATTTCCAAGGTCGAGGTTCAGCAGATTCAGGTGATCTATCAGGAGAACAGCAGGATCCTTGATGTCCCCGAGCAGAAAATGGTAGAGTACAATATCAACATCCTTGACGATTTCAGCGAAGAAGAGATAAACGGGATCACAGAGCACGATGAGCTTATGTGCCTCAAAGAGAAAAATAAGATGTTTATCTGCTATCCCACATCGCATGCCATGGGATGGATCTGTGCGTGCGGAAATCTGAACGGCAAGACTATAGAAAAATGTATCAACTGCGGCGAAGAATACAGCACCGTTAAAAAGTACACAAGAGAAAACATTATCAAAGAATGTATAGCTGCAAAGCCAAAGCAGGAAGCGCAGCCTTCGGAAAC